>JBJOOU010000117.1:0-7180 GCA_046051105.1 Bacteroidota bacterium | reverse complement strand
CTCAGGGATTCTGGAGTGAAATAAAACATCCCATCGTGGCGCTGGCTCCGATGGAAGATGTGACTGATACGGTTTTTCGCGAAGTGATTCGCTCGGTATCCGATCCCGGGGTGCTGAATGTGCTCTTCACCGAATTTACTTCTACCGATGGACTTTGCAACGAAGCAGGTTTCAAAAGTGTAAGTGCCCGCCTGGTGGTAAGCGAAACCGAAAAAGAATGGTTGCGCAAAACCAACACGAAGCTGGTGGCGCAAATATGGGGTTCCGATCCCGAGAAGTTTCGCCGTAGCGCGGAAATGATTTCTGCCATGCAACTTTTTGATGGCATCGACATCAATATGGGCTGTCCGGTAAAGAAAGTGGTGAAGAACAAAAGCTGTTCGGCACTTATCAACTATCCCGAACTGGCCAAAGAAATCATTTTGGCTACAAGAGAAGGAACATCACTACCCGTAAGCGTGAAAACCCGGCTGGGCTTCAATAAAGTGATTACCGAACAATGGATAGGGGAGTTGTTGAGTGTCAATCCGGCGGCGATTACCATCCACGGTCGTACGCAAAACATGATGTCGACGGGTGTGGCCATGTGGGATGAGATTGGCAAAGCTGTTCAGCTTCGCAACAGCCTGAATAGTCCTACTTTGATTTTAGGCAATGGCGATGTAACGAATGTTGAAACTATCCAACGTCACGTTTCTGAACAAGGCGTGGATGGCGTAATGGTGGGTACGGGTGTGTTTAAAAATCCGTGGATGTTCAATAAACAATTACCCGACATTACGATGGAAATGCGCATTGCCCTGATTCGGAAACACATTATGCTCTACGATTCTGTATGGGAGGGAAAACAAAACTACAACGTACTGAAACGCTTCTACAAAATCTATATCAATGGCTTCGACGGTGCTGCCGACTGGCGCGACCAGTTGATGCGAACCACTGATTGTGCGGGTGCATTGGAAGTGGTGAGGAGAATGGAAAGTAGTGAGTAGTGGTTAACGATTAGTGATTAGTGATTAGTGATTAGTGATTAGTAAGTAGAGTTTCTAATCAGTCACTTTGTGGTAGCTGTATAAATAGTAAGCAGGCTAATCATCATCTGATAATTAGTCTGCTTTTTTACTTTCCAATTTCTGATTAAGAGTTGTTGATTTTTTGCTGACCAAGTGTATGTGTTCAATTTTTGTTAAAGATTTGGTTGGGTCGTAATTGTTTTAATCCTTTTTGGTGCACATGGGGACTGTTTATTGGTTGTTGGTAAATTCATTTTCTGTAGTTTGCTCTATTTGATGGCGAGAATGGATTGAATATTAAGGAAAAAATGTAACTTAGCGCATTCTTAACTCAGGTGAGTTCGATATAAGATTTCTGAAGATTCAATGAATAACACGTTTTAGAAGTCCGAAGGACTTAAATGAGAATAACCGCGGGTGAAACCCGTGGAAGCTAATGAACACAACCCTGAACCCTGAACCCTGAAAAGGGTTCAATATGTAAATTTCTAGTATTGAACTCTTTCAGGGTTCTTGAATTTGGTTTTTCGTAACCCACGGGTTTCACCCGCGGTTATTCACATTAAATCCTTTCAGGATTCCAAGATGTAATTATTTTATTTTAAATATATTGCTTGTGTCGAACTCACGTTAACTCCATTAATGTCTGATAGTATGATAGAAAATCGAGAAAAGCTGATTCTGTTGGAACGGGAACTGGACAGGTTGTCGACCAAGCAATCGCAACTGGCTCATGAGATTGACGATTTGCGCAAGTCGCTTAAGATTGCCGAGCGGGAGGTCGCTCAAGAGGAAAGTACTCCCCGACTTTCGTTTGTAGTGGAAGAGCCGGACGAAGAGCCGATTGCTTCATCTGCGCCACCGGTAACTTTCGCCAGTGGTATTCCTTCGGATGGGGTACAAGCGTCGACGTACATTACTGAACCGGACTTTTCTGATGATGAAATGACCGACTCTCAGCTCAAGCATAGTCAGAACCTGGAGCGGCTGATTGGTGAGAATATTATCAGTAAGATAGGAATTGCCATTCTCATTCTGGGAGTGGGTATTGGCACTAAATACGCGATAGATCATGATCTGATCAGTCCACTTACCCGCATTATACTGGGCTATATGACCGGGTTGGGATTGTTTGGAGTGGCAGCCCGACTAAAATCGAAATACGAACAATACAGCGCGGTGTTACTGAGTGGAGCCATGGCGGTGATGTATTTTGTAACTTATGCGGCCTATAGTTATTATTCGCTGATTCCGCAGTCGGTTACCTTTGGCTTGATGGCACTGATGACGGTGTTTACGGTGCTGGCTTCGCAGAGCTACAACCGTCAAGTCATTGCCCTGTACGGACTGGTAGGTGCTTATGCAGTGCCGTTTCTACTAAGCGACGGATCGGGCAGGGTAGGAGTGTTGTTTAGCTATATGGCCATTGTCAATGTCGGCATTCTTGCTCTAGCTTATCAAAAATACTGGAAACTGCTGAACTATGTATCCTTTGCGCTCACCTGGTTGATTTATTGTAGCTGGTCGATGGAATCATTTGATGCACAAAAACATTTTAGTTTGGCCTTTGTGTTTTTACTGCTGTTTTTTATTACGTTTTATCTTACTTTTCTGCTATATAAAGTCCATAAAAAAGAAATCTTTGGCCTGACGGATGTGGTGATGATATTGCTTAACTCCTTTGTGTTTTACGCATTGGGCTATAGTTTGCTCGATCAGTATGTGGAAGGAAGTCAACTGCTCGGACTTTTTACTCTGTGCAACGGTCTTGTGCATGCAGGGGTTAGCTGGACGGTGTACAAACAAAAACTTGCCGACAAAAATTTGTACTACCTGCTGACAGGCATGGTGCTGGTATTTGCGATAATAGCAGTGCCGGTGCAACTGGATGGTAATTGGGTGACCCTGCTGTGGATGGCTCTGTCGGTGGTGCTGATTATCATCGGACGTCGTCGACAAGTGAAGGTATATGAAGGATTGTCGTATGCATTGTTGTTGCTGGCCACCATTAGTCTGCTGGACGATTGGACAAAGGCTGATCCCTATACTGTGGTAGAAGGCGTAGTAAGCGTATATCCTTTGCTGAATATTGCCTTTGTGAGTTCGGCCCTGATGACAGTTGCTTACGGCTACTGGATCAAAGAAAATCTGGATAAACGATACCCAACGGTGCTGCTGTCCGAACGAACCGAAGCAACGTTTTTGCATGTCCTTAGCACTGTCTTTATCGTATCGTTGTACGTTACGTGTTTGCTGGAGATTTTTAAACTGTTCGATTATACAGACACCCTTAGCGCTATTCGTGTAAAAGGAGATGTATGGGTACACAATCATGGACTGAGGGCGCAAAAGGCTCTCTGGATCATCAATTATTCGTTGGCGTTTGTCAGTGGGTTGCTCTACATCAATTTCAAAAAGATACAGAGTCATTTGATTTCTATCTTTGGTTCGGCCATTGGACTTTTACTGATTGTGATATTTCTGAGTGCAGGAATGATGATATTGAATTCGATCAACGGATATTATGATCAGCATTATTTCCAACCCTCTGCGTTTACCTACATGCTTCGGTATGTTTCTTATCTGTTTATTGGCGGATTGTATTATACCGTTCGGTTATCCATTCGGCAAACGCATGAGAGCTCCACTGTGCGGCGAGCATTCTTACTCGTATCGCATGTGGTACTGCTGTGGATATTGTCGGCCGAGCTGATACACTGGCTCAACGAAGCGGGTCAAAAGGATTCGTACAAACTGGGGATTTCTATCCTTTGGGGAGTTTATTCGCTGGCAGTAGTTGTGCTGGGAATACGGAAAAAGAACAAAGCCCTGCGCATTGGAGCCATCAGTTTATTTAGCATCACCCTGCTAAAACTCTTCCTCTACGATCTGGCGCATCTTACTACCATAGCTAAAACGATTGTGCTGGTATCGCTGGGCGTATTGTTGCTGATCATTTCTTTTTTATACAGCAAATACAAACATCTTATTACGGATGAGGAAGATGAACAGGCAGCTTAATCTTGTTGTGTTGCTGGTGGGCATTGTGTGGAGCTCACTGCTTCCGGCACAAATGAACACATACAGCTATAAACGTTCGCTGCATGCTGTGCAAGCACTCTGGAACAAAATAGAGCTGCCCGATTCGGTGTACGGACGTCTGCAAAGTGGTTTCAACGATCTACGCATCTACAGCATTGATGCAAGACGGAAGGATACCCTCGAAATGCCTTATATCCTGAGCGACGACTGGCAGAAACCGGAAGAGCATTACCAGGCTTATCATATTATCAATCGTTCCAGTGTGGGAAATCTGCATTATTTTACCATCCAGGTAGACGGAAACTTTCCGATGAACCGGATACAGCTTAACTTTGAGCAAACCAACTTTGACTGGCGTTTGCAACTGGAGGGCAGCCATGATCAGAAGCAATGGTTTACTTTGCAGGAGAATTACCGCTTAGTGGCGATACAAAACGAACTGACCGACTATCGGTTTTCTACAGTGGATTTTTCCGAATCTGTGTATCGTTACTATCGTGTATGTATTCGTGCCAATGAAAAACCCCGCCTGAAAGATATGCAGGTAACCCACATCTCCCATACACAACAAGTGCTCAGACTTTATGCCATCATCAGTAACCGGATTAGTACCGACCGTCGTAAGCGTCAGACGGTGATCGAGCTGAATCTGCCTGTGGCTCTACCAGTCAATCAGCTGCGCATAAAGGTAAAAGATAAGGTAGATTATTACCGTCCGATGATAATCGAATACCAAACCGATAGCTTTCGAACTGAGAAAAGCTGGTATTACAATTACGAAGTTGCGCTGGAGGGCACCATGTTAAGTTCGCTGGACAGCCAGATCTTTCGGTTTCCGCGTTGCATCACCCGGCAGTTGCGCATCACCATCGACAATCAGGACAATCAGTTGCTCACGTTTACGGGATTCGAAGTAGCAGGCATACCTGTGTCGCTGATTGCCCGCATTAACCGGGCAGGCAATTGCTATTTGTGTTACGGTCGCAAAGATGCCGCTGCCCCTCAGTACGATTTACTTAACTTTGGCCGGAAAATACCTTTGCCACTTCATCTGGTGCAAGTTGGCTCTGAGCAAGCTATGCATACAACTATTTTAAACACCGCTCACCCCTTGTTCGAGAACAAACTCTGGCTTTGGCTCATTATGGGAGTCATCATAACCCTGCTAATCGTATTTAGCCTGAAGATGCTGAAGAAGAGTTGATAATTGATAATTGATAATTGATAATTGATAATTGATAATTGATAATTGATAATTGATAATTGATAATGGTTGGACTTTTATGACAGAATTGGAATTCTGTCGTTCTGAGTGAGTTGTAGCGGGCGTGCGACCCGGAGTCGCGTGCCCACTTATTCTTAATTATCGTATAAAATTCATCATGACTTTCTGTTGCGGTTCGGGGGCTGGGACAGTGTGGCGGGTGGCTTCCCGCATCTTTAGCATCCAGGCCATATTGTCTGCCAATACGTCAACGATTTGTATGCCTTCCATATCTTCAGCTGCCTGACCGGGAGCACCGCCATGTATGATGTTCCAGTAATTGGAAGTTGCCACCATCATTTCTGCATAGGTAAGGTAGTGGTATAAGCCGTCCAAAGTGTGTGAACCTCCCGAACGGCGCAACGAACAGAGTGCTGCTCCTACCTTGTGGCGGAAATAATTGCCATTGCTGCCCGAGACATAAAATAATCGATCCAGAAAACTCTTCATGGTTCCGGCTATTCCCGAATAATACACGGGGGAGGCTATCAGCAATCCGTCAGCTTCTTTTATCGTTGGAATTAATTCATTGAGTGCGTCGTTTTTGATGCCGCAACTGTCGTTCTTGTTTTCTCTGCATTTTCCGCAACCGATGCAACCGTGTATCGCTTTGTTGCCAATTAATATCGACTCAAATTCAATACCATGAGCATTTAGTCGCTCACCAAAACGTTTCAATGATGTTGCGGTGTTGCCCTCTTTGCGTGGGCTACCATTAATAGCTACTACTTTCATAATTTTATGTGTGAAATAATATACAGATGCAAAGTTACGGAAAGAAGCGGAAATAACGGAGAGGGGGAGTGGGTAGTTGGTAGTGATTAATGATTAATGATTAATGATTAATGATGTTTGGGTGGTTATGACAGAATTGGAATTCTTTCGTCCTGAGTGAGTTGTAGTGGGGGTGCGACTTCGAGTCGCGCTCTGACTTGTTTATCAAATAAATGATCTTTCGGGGGGATGTAAGTGACGGGGTGACTTGGAGTCACCCCGTCACTACGAGTTATAAGTCAACGCTGCTGATGTACTGGCTGTTGGAGCAGGTGGTTGTAGCGGCATTGCTGAAATAGAGCCAGCAATGGATGGTTGCGCCTTTCCAGATGGGGGGCATCTCGACGGTAGTTGTTGCGGTAGATCGTTGAATGTCGGTATTCATCAGTAAGGCCTGATTGCTGGTTTCGTTGTAGAACACGAGATTGATTGTGTCATCTGCGTTTGAACCAGCGAGGATGGTTGCATCCCAGTCGATTTTTAATTTAGCATCGGCTGTTTTTTCGACAGTGACGATATCAGTAGTGTAGACACCCCCTTCGGCAAAGATCAACTTGGTAAGATCGATAGCGAAATCGGGATATTCGCCCGTTAACGCATTTTTGAACGCCAGGTTGATTGCATACCGAATGCCGGTGTTGCCACCAAAGGTTGTTTTGAACACCGGATAGAATGCTGTCAGTGCAGAATTGATATATCCGAATTTGGCCCGATGGGCGACTTGCTTATCCGTGCGTGGGATTAGTTGATTTGAAAATTTGAAGATTTGTTGTGGATTACAGATAAATTTGGTTGAATTGTTTCGCTTAGAATTTAGCTATAATCACCGAGTTTTACAGTGAATCACATAGGATCACAGAGAAATCACATAGAATCACAGAGAAATCACTTACAATCACAGAGGATTCACAGAGAAATCACAGTAGTATCACTGTATTATCACAGAGGATTCACAGAGGGGGATCTGATGTGACAGCCTCCACTGCATTTGAGACAGATGCTCCGTGCGGTGGATTTTGTAGTGTTTATTGATGTTTTTGGTAGTTTGAGAATCATTTTTCTTTGCTTTTGTGTGTTGCGCTGAATT
>JBJOOU010000116.1:0-10213 GCA_046051105.1 Bacteroidota bacterium | reverse complement strand
TTGCTATCAGAATACCCATAGAGCGGGCTGAGATGTATGCGCAATTTAAAATATGTTGTAAAAAATTAGCCTATTATATGCCTGTTATTCGACAATAAATACTACTTTCGCATTCATTTTTTTTACAACACGATTCAGATATGGCCAAACTATCTGCTTTAGCGGCGCATTTGAAGAAGAACTTCGGATTTGATAGCTTTAAGGGTAACCAGGAAGTTATCATTCAGAATGTGCTGGATGGCAAGGATACGTTTGTGCTCATGCCTACCGGAGGAGGGAAGTCTTTATGTTATCAATTGCCATCTCTTTTAATGGAGGGTACTGCAATTGTAATATCTCCACTAATCGCGTTGATGAAAAATCAGGTTGACGCAATGCGTAACTTTAGTGAAGAGGATGGAATTGCTCACTTCATCAATTCTTCGTTGTCCCGATTGGCAATTGATCAGGTGAAATCTGATATATTGTCGGGCAAAACGAAATTATTGTATGTAGCACCGGAATCTCTCACGAAAGAGGATAATATCGAGTTTCTCAAACAAATAAAGATCTCGTTTTACGCTATTGATGAAGCTCACTGTATATCAGAATGGGGGCATGATTTTCGTCCGGAATATCGTAGAATACGTCCGATTATTAATGATATAGGATCAGCACCGTTGATTGCGCTGACTGCTACTGCCACACCTAAAGTGCAGCATGATATCCAAAAGAATTTGGGTATGTTGGGGGCAACAGTATTTAAATCATCTTTTAATCGTGCGAATCTATTTTACGAAGTACGACCGAAAACAAATTCGGTGGACAAGGATATTATTAAGTATATCCGAACCCAAGCCGGAAAATCAGGGATTATTTATTGCCTGAGTCGAAAAAAAGTTGAAGAACTGGCCGAGACTTTGGTGATGAACGGAGTGTCAGCGTTGCCCTATCATGCTGGTATGGATTCGGCTATACGCAATGAAAATCAGGACAAATTTCTGATGGAAAAAGTAGAGGTGATCGTTGCGACGATTGCTTTCGGTATGGGGATTGATAAGCCCGATGTTCGCTATGTCTTGCACTACGACATGCCCAAAAGCCTGGAAGGGTATTATCAGGAAACTGGTAGGGGAGGGCGAGATGGAGGCGAAGGAAAATGTATTGCTTACTATGCTTATAAAGATTTAGATAAACTGCGCAAGTTCATGCAAGGCAAACCCGTTGCCGAGCAGGAAATTGGCAATCAATTGTTATTGGAAACTCAAGCTTACGCAGAGTCTTCTGTTTGCCGACGCAAACTATTGCTCCATTATTTTGGAGAAGAATATCAGGAAGAAAACTGCGGATGTTGTGATAATTGTATGAAACCACAAAAATTTATTGAAGGACAGGAACTGCTGTTATTGGTATTAGAAACAGTACAGGTTGTAAAGGAAAAGTTTAAGGCAGAGCATATTGTTGATGTTCTTAAGGGTAACGAAACTTCGGACGTGACCTCTTATCAGCATGATGAGTTGGAAAATTTTGCTTCGGCTTCTGACGAAGATGACAAAGTTTTGCATGCTGTGATTCGTCAGGCACTTATTGCCGGATATCTATCAAAAGATATTGAGAATTATGGATTGCTGAAGCTGACAGCTGAGGGTAAGGCATATATGAAGAAGCCTAAGCCATTTCCTATAGTAAAGGACAGCGAGTTTGATGATGAAGACGAAGAACCGGCTACCAGCAAAACTTCTGGTGGAACGTGTGCTGCTGATGATGTTTTGTTCTCAATTCTAAAAGATTTGAGAAAGAAAATGTCGAAAAGGCTTGAAGTGCCTCCTTTTGTCATATTCCAGGATCCATCTTTAGAGGCGATGGCTACAACTTATCCTATTACAATGGATGAGTTGCAAAATATACCCGGTGTAGGTGCCGGTAAGGCTAAGCGTTATGGCGAAGAGTTTCTTAAGCTGATAAAAGAGCATGTAAAGGAAAATGAAATAATTCGCCCTGAAGACTTGCGTGTGAGAACGGTAGCCAATAAATCGAAACTTAAGGTGTCGATAATTCAGGCCATTGATCGTAAAATTGCATTGGATGATATTGCTGAGTCAAAAGGGTTGGAAATACCTGAACTGCTTGATGAGGTGGAAGCGATAGTTTATTCGGGTACAAAAATCAATATCGATTATTTTTTGGCTGAAATTATGGATTCAGATAGAGTCGATGAGATATTTGAATACTTTAAAACAGCGGAAACAGATAAAATTGAGGATGCTTTGGAGGAGCTTGGCGAGGATGATTTTGAAGAAACAGAAATCCGTTTGGTACGTATCAAATTTCTATCTGAAATTGGCAATTAAACTTATTTGAAGATTATTTATAAAACCGTCGGATGCTTTTTCGACGGTTTTTTGATTTTGTGTAGTGTAGCTATAGCATAAAAATTCGAAATAAAATGGATGAATTAATGTTGAAATTGGAGCCAGCTTCACTGTGGAGCATTTTCGCAGAACTAACGACTATTCCGCGCCCGTCAGGCAAGGAAGAATTGGTGATGAGCTGGCTCAGGGAGTTTGCGGTAAAGAATAATCTTGATTACAAAGTGGATGATGCAGGTAATGTGTTGATTCTGAAATCAGGAATGTTGGGTGGTGAAATGTCGGAATCCGTGGCTTTACAGGCTCATACCGATATGGTGTGTGAGAAAAATGCCGACGTAGTGTTCGATTTTGAGAAAGACCCAATTCAGGCTTACGTAGATGGTGATTGGATAAAGGCGCGTGGTACTACTTTGGGTGGTGATAATGGGATTGGCATGGCTATGATGTTAGCTGTTTTGAAATCGAAAGACATTAAACACCCTCCACTGGAGTGTTTATTTACAGTGGATGAAGAGACAGGATTAACAGGTGCATTTGCTCTGGATAGAAATTTACTGAAAAGTAAAGTTTTGATTAATCTGGACTCGGAGGATGATGGTGAAATTTTTGTTGGTTGTGCAGGCGGTGTTGATACGGTGGCTGTTCTGAAATATGAACAAGCGCCTGCCCCTGACAACTATTTTGGGTTCAGGGTTTCGGTGCGTGGGCTCCTTGGAGGTCATTCGGGCGATGATATTAACAAAGGACGAGGAAATGCGAACAAGCTGTTGTGTCGGTATTTGTGGCGCCTTAATCAAAAAATGGACTTACGCATTGCGACTTTTGAGGGTGGAAATTTGCGAAATGCAATACCTCGAGAGGCTGTGGCACTAGCTGCTGTTCCATGGGCGGACAAAGAAACGATTCGGGTGATGCTGAATCAATTTTCAGCTGAAGTAGAGCGAGAACTGGGTGATCTTGAGCCGAATGTTCATTTTGATCTTGAGTCTGAAGAGCTTCCTTCATTGTTTGTCGATAAACTCTCTTCGAATCGACTCCTAAATAGTTTGTATGCTTGCCCCAATGGAGTGATAGGTATGAGCCGGGATATGGAAGGACTTGTTGAAACTTCAACGAATCTGGCTTCGGTAAAGATGAAAGGTGTTTCATTTGAAATTGTTACGAGCCAGAGAAGTTCTGTGGAGTTCTTGAAATATGATGTGGCGAACAGAGTGGAAGCGGTGTTTGTATTGGCTGGTGCTGATGTGATGCATAGTGATGGCTATCCGGGTTGGAAACCTAATCTGCAATCCGAAATTCTTAAAGTGGCCCAGCGTGCATATAGTGTTCTTTGTGGTGAGCAACCTAAAGTTCGTGCTATTCATGCCGGACTGGAATGTGGTTTGTTTTTGGAGAAATATCCGCATCTGGATATGATTTCGATAGGACCTCAGATGTACGGGGTGCATTCTCCCGATGAGAAATTAAGTGTTAGTTCTACTCAGAAATGTTGGAGGTGGTTGGTTGAAATCTTGTCTTCTATTTGATGTTTTAGTGTAATGTTTTTGATATGAAGAAGCCTAATAAGAGAAAAATTATCAATGATCCTGTGTTTGGATTCATTAATATACCCAATGATTTATTGTATGATGTCATACAGCATCCCTATTTTCAGCGGCTAAACCGCATAAAGCAACTGGGATTATCGTCGTTTGTTTACCCCGGAGTGCAACATACCAGATTGCAGCACACGCTAGGTGCCATGTTTTTGATGGGGGAGGCTATCTCGCAAATAAAGCAGCAGGGCAATGAAATAACAACGGCAGAAGCAGAGGGGGTTCGGGGGTGTATATTGCTGCATGATATTGGACATGGCCCGTTTTCGCATGCACTGGAGCATAGCCTGGTGCGGGAAGTACACCATGAGGAGTTATCGCTTTGGATGATGAGGAAGATTAACGACGAGATGCGTGGTAAGCTGGATATGGCCTTGGAGATATTTACAAATGTATATCCTAAAAAATTTCTCCATCAGTTGGTGTCCAGTCAGTTGGATATGGATCGTCTCGATTATCTGAGTAGAGATAGCTTTTATTCCGGCGTTATTGAGGGTACTGTTGGGGCAGCCAGACTTATTAAAATGCTAAATGTTCATGACGATCGATTGGTGGTAGAAGCAAAAGGGATATATTCTGTAGAAAAATTTTTGGTAGCCAGACGTTTGATGTATTGGCAGGTGTATTTGCATAAAACATCAGTGGCTGCCGAGAAAATGCTGGTTAATATCCTGAAAAGAGCCAAGGAATTGGCCAATAATGGTGCGCAGTTGTTTGCCTCACCAGCGCTGAATTATTTTTTGTACAACGATGTATGCAGGCATGATTTTCTTGAATCGAATGTGGCACTTGATAATTTTACGTCACTGGATGATTCGGATTTAGTGTGTGCAATTAAAGTGTGGGCAACACACGCAGATGTTGTTTTGTCTACTTTGTGCAGGGCATTTACAGATCGTAAGTTGTTCAAGGTGGAGATAACTCCTGATGGTTTTGATGCCGAAAAACGTGCGGCTCTGCTTGAATCTTACATCGCTCACTTCGGGGTGAATGCTGAAGATGCCGGTTATTTTATGGGCGAAGAAGTGGTTAGTACGGATACTTACAATTCGGCAGATGATAACATTAATATTCTGTTTAAGAATGGTGAGGTGAGAGATGTGGCAGAGGCATCTGATATGTTGAATATAACAGTTCTGACAAAGAAAGTACAGAAACACTATTTCTGTTATTATAGACTGTAGGCTCGTGTTAGCGCTGAATTTCTTCGGACAGAAAGTGTTCCAATTGTTCAGGTTTTACATTTACATTTAGATGTCCGTTTACAGCATAGGATATATGTCCTGTCTCTTCAGAAACAATGATGGCAATTGCGTCACTTTGTTCGGTGATGCCAAGTGCTGCGCGGTGGCGTAAGCCCATTCGTTTCGGAATCGATTGGTTTTTTGAAACAGGAAGTATGCAACCCGCTGATTTCAATCGTCTGTTGGCTATAATCAGAGCTCCATCGTGGAGTGGACTGTTCTTGAAGAAAATATTTTCAATCAACCTGGAGTTGATGTTCGCATTTAATTGCTCTCCAGAGTGTGAATAAAACTCCAGGCTGTGGTTGCGGGTGATTATAATTAATGCTCCGGTAGAATTTTTGGCCAGACCGCGGCATGCGAGTACGATTTGAACGAGGTCAAAGTCAGTCTGCTCATTTTCGTTGTTGTTGGCGGTAAAAAACTTTTTTATCGTGCTAAATGTGCTCCAACTTCTTCGTGTTCCGATTCGTGAGAAAAATCCTCTGATCTCTTCCTGAAACAAAACTATCAGCGCAAAAGACCCAACACTGACTACTCTGTCGAGAATTCCGCCCAATAGCTCCATTTTAAAGACATATACTATAAGGAACCAGAAAATAATCAAAGCTAAGATTCCGATAAATATATTGACGGCGCCTGATTTCTTTAATTGTTGAAATGTTTGGTAGAGCAATATTGCTACCAAAAAAATATCGATTATGTCTTTAAATCCAATTTGAAATCCAAACATTTTAATGATTGTTGTATTGATTGTAAATCATGATTGTTTCTTTGGCCTCTTTTACGTCGTGAACGCGTAAAATTGAAGCGCCTCCAACCAAAGCCAGCATGTTGGCCGCTGTGGTTGTGTTTAGAGCAAGTTCAGGAGTCGAATCGATGAGCTTGTAAAGCATCGATTTACGGGAGATACCTGCCAGAATCGGAGTGTTTAGCTCTTTGAAATACGACAATTTTCGAAGGATGTCGTAGTTTTGATCCATAGTTTTTGCGAAGCCAAACCCCGGATCTATAATGATGTTGTTTACCCCTAAAAGATGTAAACGGGCAATTCTCTTTTCAAGAAAGCTAAACACTTCAGCTACTACATCCTGATAGTTTGTTAGCGATTGCATCGTCTGAGGTGTTCCTCTTGTATGCATCAATACATAGGCAACATCAAGTTCTGCAATCGTCTCGAACATCAGATCGTCTAATGTACCACCGCTAATGTCGTTGATGATTCCTACATTGTAATTGTGTACAACGTGTCTTGCAACTCCTGAGCGAAACGTATCGACAGATAGAATTGTTTGCGGAAATTTCTTTAAAATGACTTCAAGAGCGCTGGAAACCCGCTTAACTTCTTCATCCTGACCTATCGGCTCGGCAGATGGACGAGTTGAAAATCCACCAACGTCAACAATGTTGCCTCCATCCATTAATATTTGTTCTACACGGTTGAGAATCGAGCGGTCGGTAGTGAAACGATTCCCTTTGAAGAAAGAGTCTGGTGTAGAATTTAAAATCCCCATGACTATAGGGGATGAAAGATTGAGGGTGTTTTTGTTGATGTTTATTGTTTGTAGAGTTTTGTCCATTATTCTGTTTCCTGAATGTGAGGTTAAATTTCCTGAGGCGGAAGCCTTGTGGCTGAAAAATGAATATCTAAGAATTATATTTGATAGAGCTCGTTGTTGGGTTCGGTGAGTTTGTTCAATTGATCACTGCAAAAGTAAGAAAATAACATGATTATGATATTAGTTCTATATAAAATGGACAATATTAATGGATGACTATACTAAATTGATGTGTTTTCTGTTATTATACTGCAGTTTTTTCTGTAATTCCCGAAAAAAAATATTTGTGTAGGTGGTGCAACAGGAAAAAATGATTATTTTTGCAAAGTTGTTTTTGTACGATGTACTATAAAGAATTAATCAGATAGTTTATGAAATTGAAACATATTGCGAATTTGGCATCCATTTGCCTTATTGCCATATCTACCAGTTGTTCGTCGAATAGCGATGATAAATATTCGCGCACAACAGGATGGGCTTATAATGATAAAACCGGAACAGGTTTTACTGTAAAACCCAACTTCGAAACCCAAACTCCGAGCGGGATGGTGGCCATTGAAGGAGGTTCTTTTACTGTAGGGGAAAAGGGTGAATTTATTACCGCTCCAAGAGATAATATGCCAAGGAGAGTTACTGTTAGTTCTTTTTACATGGATCAGTATGAAATCCGTAATATGGACTGGCGTGAATATACCAGCTGGATGAAGGTCGTGTTCGGAAAGACTGCTCCTAAATTGGTGGCGAAAACTCAGCCTGATTTTAAATGTTGGAGAGAAGAATTGGCCTATAATGAGCCATATCTTGAGAATTATTTTACTCATCCGGCCTTTGATCAATATCCGATTGTCGGTGTTACCTGGGAGCAGGCGATGGATTATTGTGTGTGGCGTACAGACCGTGTTAATGAAATGGCGCTGATTGACGCTGGTGTGATAGCTCCACCTGATTTTGCTAAACTCCAAAAAATGACAAGTAATGATACAATCGCAAGTGCTTTTGTGTTCAATACTCAAAAATATTTGACTCAACCTAATTACAATCCGGCAGGGCCTGCAAAAGGTGGTAAGAAGGGTGCGGCGGTACAGAATCGTAAAGTGGATATGTCTGACGGTATTCTGGTGTCAAACTACCGCCTTCCAACGGAAGCAGAATGGGAATTTGCAGCTTATGCAATTATTGCAGACAAAGATGGTCTTGTACCTGAAGGAAAAATGTATCCATGGTCTGGTTACCAGGTTCGTAATCCGTCTCGTAAGCAATTAGGCCAAATGCAGGCTAACTTTGTTCGTGGACGAGGTGATATGATGGGAACCTCTGGTAGTCTTAACGATAGAGCGACAATTACAGCTCCGGTGAACTGGTATACTCCTAATGATTTTGGATTGTATAATATGGCGGGTAACGTTAATGAGTGGGTGCTTGACGTGTATCGTTCTACTACTTTCAGTGCGGTTGCGGAGTATAACTCATTCCGTGGTAATGTGTACAAAACTCCTGTTATTGCATCTCAGGATTCTACCGGACACGATATCTTTAAGATTGATTCATTGGGGCGCGTGTTGACGACCTATCTTACAAAAGATGATGTCCGTGGATTTAAAGATGGCGATGCAATGTCGCAAATTGACTTTCAATTGGGTGATACTACCGGGTTGGCTTCTTTAACAAAGAAAACGGATATGACGGATGTGCTTCGTCCAAAGATTTCAGATAAGACCCGTGTGTACAAGGGTGGTTCGTGGAAAGACCGTATTTACTGGTTGAACCCATCAACCCGTAGATATCTTGATCAGGATAAATCATCCAATGATATCGGATTCCGCTGTGCAATGAGTATGACAGGGAATATTGAGACTAAAGGAGCGAAAAAGCGCAAATAATATTTTTAGATATTGTCAAAAAGCATCAGAAACGATACGTTCTGATGCTTTTTGTTATTTATAAAGGGCTTTTTGGGGACGTAAACTTTAAATCAAATCATTTTTAGTATCTTTGCAGTCCTTTACAGTTAATGAATTTCAAACTAACACTATAATGAGCAGAACAGTAATTGTTGATGCGCTGAAACGAACAGATTTTGGTGCAGAAGTAAATATAAAAGGATGGGTTCGTACCCGTCGTGGTAATAAAACAGTAAGCTTTATAGCGCTGAATGATGGTTCCACTATTCATAATATTCAGGTAGTAGCCGATAATGCTAAATTTGGAGATGAGTATCTTAAACCAATTACTACCGGTGCTTGTATAAGTGTGACTGGTAAATTGGTGGAGTCGTTAGGGCAAGGTCAGTCGGTGGAAATTCAGGCAGAGCAGATTGAGATTTACGGAACTGCCGATCCGGATACTTATCCGTTGCAGAAGAAAGGTCATACACTTGAGTTTTTGCGTGAAATTGCACATCTACGTCCACGTACCAATACTTTTGGTGCAGTTTTTCGCATTCGTCATCATATGGCGATGGCTATTCACCGTTTCTTTCATGAAAGAGGCTTCTTTTATTTTCATACGCCTATCATAACAGCATCGGATTGCGAAGGAGCAGGGCAGATGTTTCAGGTAACTACAATGAATCTGTATGATCTGAAAAAAGATGAAAATGGTTCCATTGTATACGATAATGACTTTTTCGGAAAGCAAGCCAGCCTGACAGTGTCGGGGCAGCTGGAAGGTGAGTTGGCGGCAATGTCTATGGGGTCAATTTATACATTTGGTCCAACTTTTCGTGCCGAAAATTCGAATACTCCACGTCACCTTGCTGAGTTTTGGATGATTGAGCCTGAAGTGGCTTTCAACGAAATAGAGGAGAATATGCAGCTGGCTCAGGATTTTATTCAGTATTGTATCCGTTGGGCGCTGGACAACTGCAAGGATGATCTGGATTTCCTCAATAATATGTATGATAAGGAGTTGTACGATCGTTTGAATTTTGTGGTAAGTAATGATTTCAAGCGATTGACGTATACTGAAGGAATTGCTATTCTTGAAGATGCTGTTGCGAAAGGTCATAAATTTGAATTCCCTGTAGGTTGGGGTACTGATTTGCAGTCGGAGCATGAACGTTATTTGGTGGAAGAGCATTTCAAAAAGCCGGTTATACTTACTGATTATCCGAAAGAGATCAAGTCATTTTATATGAAACAAAATGATGATGGTAAAACGGTTCGTGCGATGGATGTATTGTTCCCGAAAATTGGTGAGATTATTGGCGGATCGCAACGCGAAGAAGATTATGAAAAGCTAAAACGCCGTGCTCAGGAAATGGATGTGCCCGAAAAAGATATTTGGTGGTATATGGATACCCGTCGTTTCGGAACTGCACCTCACTCAGGTTTCGGTTTAGGTTTTGAACGCCTATTGTTGTTTGTGACTGGTATGTCGAACATCAGAGATGTGATACCTTTCCCAAGAACGCCGAACAATGCGGAGTTCTAATTTGTTATGTATGCCGACTATTATTTTTTGTG
>JBJOOU010000115.1:0-8579 GCA_046051105.1 Bacteroidota bacterium | reverse complement strand
ATAGTCAAGAAGAAAATATTGTATATAAATTATTTGTAGGGTTTCTTACATATGCTGTCATTTATTACTTTTTTCTTAAACCACTGACAATTGGACAAAGTTTTAAATACAATTTATTTGTAGAGTGGATACCTTTTATTATAGGAATTGTTATTATAACATTACTCAGACTTAACTTTTTAAAAAGACTTCACAAAGGTTTTAAGTCAATTATAGACAGAGTGTTTACATATGTTTTATTGATTATTATGGCTTCAATGATTTCTTATTCAAGTTTTGGAATTACAGCTGAAGCAATATTTCACATTGTTGGCTATAATGTTGCAAAAAACAGTAATCAGATTGTTATGACTCTGCCAATCGAAAGTGTTTATAGTTATAGAGGAAGATATAAAGTATTTTTCTATTTTAACAACAACTATGAGTACTTTAGAATTGGAAATAAACTTTTCAGAAAAATAAAAGAAATTGACATGAAAATTCAAGTTGTAAATGCAACTTTGCAGACAAAATAGGAAAGTTTGTTTTTTTCAGAGCCAGGAGGAATAACTCCCCCTTGCCCTGATGGAAAAAATGAACTATATTGTCTACCGACCAAAGTTGACATTTATGAGTCATTTAACCAGAGAACAAAGATATACTATTTGCACAATGTTGCAAAGTGGGTATCCACAATGTGAGATTGCCCGTGTAATAAATAAAGATAAATCAGTTGTCAGTCGTGAAATCCGCCGTAATGCAGATGCCCGATCTGGCGAATACAAAGATGATTTAGCGCATCGTAAATACCTGAAGCGTCAGGCATACAAAGCTAAAGCGAGAACCTTCACACCTGAGGTTGAGGCTTATGTACGAGATAAATTGCGTCTCAAATACAGTCCGGAACAAATTGCAGGTGTTGCCAAAACAAATGGAGATAACTGTGTATCACACGAACGTATTTATCAGTTTATTTGGCAAGATAAGCGTAAAAAAGGGACGCTATATCTTGACCTGAGAAACCGTGGACGTCGCTACAAAAAGCGAAGTGTGATTTACGACAAGCGGGGAACAATCCCCAATCGTACAGATATATCTCTAAGACCGCCTGAAGTTGAACTACGGGAACGCTTTGGTGATTTGGAAATTGACCTTATCATAGGCAAGGATCACAAAGGTGCCATCTTAACCATCAACGACAGGGCAACCGGAATAGCCAGACTCCGAAAATTAGATGGCAAGGATGCGGAACAACTCGCACTGGTTACTATTGATTGCCTGGAGGATTGGAAACCATTCCTGAAAACAATCACATCTGACAATGGAAAAGAGTTTTCGTGTCATCAGATGGTAGCCGGAGACTTGAAAATCGACTTTTTCTTTGCCAAGCCATATGCAAGCTGGCAAAGAGGTTCCAACGAAAACTATAATCGCTTGGTAAGGCAATATATACCGAAAAAAGTTGATTTCAATTATGTTACACATGAATATGTGAATTATGTGGAACAACAGATAAACAACAGGCCACGAAAAAGATTTGGATATTTATCCCCAAATCAGATATTTGATGGAATTTGGAATCTACTCGAAAAAAGCGGGTGATAACTTTTGGAGCCGTCCCATCGAGCTCGAAAAAAGTTATCCTCGATTTTTTCATCAAACATATCATTTAGTTAATAATCAATAAAGTTGCATTTTCAACTTGAATGTAGGGTTGATTTTAAAATTTATTTTCTACCTTTGTCACACTATGCGGCAGTAAATAATATAATTAGAAATACGAATTCAAGTTCTTGTGGTACATTCTACCATCAAGGATGTATTTTTTATGTGATGCATTTCTACAAAGCATCCGCTATATTATTTACAAAATCAAATGAAAACTATAAATATAGGTATTCTTGCACATATTGATGCAGGAAAAACCTCCATTACTGAGAACTTGCTATTTGCTAGTGGAGCAACTGAGGTACGTGGAAGTGTGGACAAAGGTAATACCACAACCGATTCGATGGATATTGAAAAACGAAGAGGTATCACCGTTAGAGCTTCTACAACGTCTATTCAATGGAACGATACAAAGATTAATATTATCGACACTCCTGGACACATGGACTTTCTAGCAGAAGTGGAACGCACTTTTAGAATGCTAGATGGTGCTATTCTTGTGGTGTCTGCTAAAGAGGGTATTCAAGCTCAAACGAGATTGTTGTTCAATGTCTTGCAACAACTAGAAATTCCAGCCATTCTATTTATCAACAAAATAGATAGAGAGGGAGTAAATCTAAATCAGCTTTATTTCGAAATACAAAATAGCCTTTCAAAAGATATTCTTCTTATGCAATCCGTTGATGGCAAGATTTTAACTTCTAGCTGTACAATACACAACATATCAGAAAAGGACAGAGAAACAATTTTGGAGAAAGATGATTCTTTGCTTGAAAAATACTTAAGCGATACGCAACTCTCAAATTCAGACTATTGGAGTTCAATGATTCATCTTGTTCAATTCGCTAAACTACATCCTATCTACCATGGCTCAGCAATGTATGGCATTGGTATCGAAGATTTGCTAAACTCAATCACTACTTTTATTGAAACATCTCTACCTCAAGAGAACGATTTATCTGCCTATGTCTATAAAATTGAGCATAATAAGAAGGAACAGAAACGAGCCTATCTAAAGATTATAGGGGGAAGCCTTAGAACAAGAAAATCATACAACCTCAATGGCTCAGATGAGAATCTGAAAATAAGAAGTTTAAAGACCTTTTACGCTGGAAACGAAATAGATGTAGATGAAGTTTCTACAAACGATATTGCAATTTTAGACCATGCCGAAAGTCTGATGGTAGGTGATTATTTAGGAACAATGCCAAGTTTATTTGATAAATTGAATATTCCTAGTCCTGCTCTCAAATCATCTATACATCCTGCCAAAGTAGAGGATAGGAGTAAATTAATTTCTGCTATGAATGTATTATCGGTAGAAGATCCATCTTTAACGTTTGGTATCAATGCTGATAATAATGAGCTAGAAGTTTCTCTTTATGGAGCAACTCAACGGGAAGTTATTTTGACTTTGTTGGAGGAGCGATTTTCGGTAGATGCTTACTTTGAAGAGGTGAAAACGATTTATAAGGAACGTCTGAAAACGAAATCGGAATACACCATTCATATCGAAGTGCCACCTAATCCTTATTGGGCATCTATTGGCTTGATTATAGAACCTTTGCCAATCGGTGCGGGACTTACGATAGAGAGCGATATTTCATTGGGCTACTTGAATCAATCTTTTCAGAATGCAGTATTCGATGGAGTCAAGAAAGCCTGTGAATCGGGTTTGTATGGCTGGAAAGTAACCGACCTTAAAGTCACTTTTTCTCACGGAATCTATTATAGTCCAGTGAGCACACCTGCCGACTTTAGAAGTTTAGCTCCCTATGTTTTTCGATTGGCTTTACAACAAGCTGATGTTGAGTTGTTGGAGCCAATCTTAGATTTTAAATTGCAAATTCCAATAGCTGTGAATGCTAGGGCTATTACAGACATCAACAAGATGCAAGGCGAAATATCTACTATTACTTCAGATGGTGATTGGACTACTATTTTGGGTGAAATTCCTTTAGATACTAGTAAAGAATACTCAGCAGAAGTCAGCTCCTACACTCAAGGCTTGGGCATTTTTGTTACTCGATTTTCGGGCTATCAAATCACCAATAAAAAGGTAAGCAGAAGTGTAGAACTGAATGAAAAAGATAAATTGATGTATATGTTTGAGAAGGAATTAGGATAAGAGAATGATAAGCAAAATAATCAAAGAATGCATTCTCGCACTATTTTTGTATCTTGTTCCTACAAATTAACTATACAATTATGTCTGAAAGAAAAATCCCTATATATCTAGAATGTGGTTATAGCATTGCTATGCAGGTGCTTGGCGGAAAGTGGAAAATTTGCATCATAGAAGCACTTCGAGATAAGCCACTACGCCCAAGTCTGATATTCAAGGAGGTGCCTGATGCAACAGAACGTGTAATAAATCAACAACTTAAAGAATTGTTGGAGTATAAGATTATAGATAGAAAAATTTATGCAGAACAACCACCTCGTACTGAGTATTTTCTGACTGATTTAGGTCGTTCCGCATTTCCTTTGTCGCTGTGGCGACAGGAAATCCGCCCGCAGCCCGCCCAAGCCCATAGCCTCGGTCGTTAGGTGTCATAGTAAAAAAAGGAAAAAGACGGATTTGTTGCTGAAAAATCTTTGAGGAACTGTCCGCTTCTTCTCGACTTTTTGACTTATCGGTTAGACTGAATTTGCTGGCTTTCGGGAGTTTGCACGGCGGACAATTCCTCGCAGATTTTAAAGGAAAGAAAATTAGACTTATTACTTTTCAGACTACGACATATAACGAACGAAATTTTGGAAATGGAGATTTCCGATTTGAATATAAGGAAACCAAGTTCATTTTTTGCAGACTCTGCTCTTTAGCGGACTGAAAGTGGTTAACGAACAAACTTGACGAAAAAACAAAAAGAAAAACAAACTCACGGACAACCCGAAAATAAAAAACCCGTTTCGGGCTGTCGTGAAAGTGCTTAAACGGAAAAATTTTCGATTCTATTTCTGCTTTCCGACTGACATTCAGTTCATTTAATTTGAGTTTCTCGACTTTAAAACTGTCGGAAAACATGAATTCTAAGACAAAAAAATCAGTTTTTATTCGTTAATTTGTGCGTAGTTTAGCGGTTAGACTTTAAGAAAAAAGAAAATATAAAATTTACAACGAATTTGAGCGTTTTCGGTTGGAAAATGCGGTTTAACAAGCGACTGAATTGTGGTTTTCGAAGTGAAAGCTCACTAAACGGCCGAAATTTAAACGACTGAAAAACAACAAACTACGACCACCTAACACACGCTCTTAGGTTTGCATAGAAAATAGGATTTTGAGAGGCGAGGTTGATTTCCGTACTTTTGTTGTAAAAAAGCAAGGAATTAACCGGCTTTGAGGGTAAACTAGTAACACACGTGAATATAATTCACCATAGGTATAAGACCCTGAAAGCCTGGCTGAAAGACACCAAATAGAATTCTGGTATAGGCAAGACCAATAAGAGTGTTAGTGCAATACAGCTATCGGTTAATTCCAAGCAAGAAAGTTCTACAAAAGTATGAAGAAAGTTTTTATTGGAATTGATTTCTCGAAATTAAAGTTTGATGCAGCAATTTATAGTGTTGAAACAAAAGCGATTGTATCAACTGAAGTGTTTGAAAATGATAAAGTTGGTTACGATGCTTTTCTCCAATGGGTGAAAGAAAATACCCGTTGCCAAAAGTCAGGACTACTATTTTGCGGCGAGCACACGGGGTATTATTCCGGTAATTTATCTGTCTTTCTGTATGAATCGGGCTATGATATGTGGTTGGTCTCCGGTTTGGAGATGAAGCTGACACAAGGCATCAAACGCAACAAAACAGACCGTGTAGATGCTTGTAAGATAGCCGAGCACGCCTTTCGTTATCAGGACAAAGCAGTTCTTTTTCAGCCGGTTTCCAAAGCGTTGGGCGAAATCAGAGAGTTACTCTCCTATCGCGAACGTTTGGTGGAAACCCGTAAGGTATTGACCACTTCGGCCAAAGAAATGAAGCGGGTAAAAGACAATGAAAGTTGTGATTATATTTATCAGGACAGTCTGGAGTACATAAAATCGCTAAATGCCAGTGTGCGCAATTGCGAGAAGCGGATAGAAGCACTTTTAAAACAAGATATTGCACTGAATACCAATTACAAACTGGCGAGTTCGGTAGTGGGTATCGGTTTGGTGAATGCCGCATTAATCCTGGTGGCGACTGCTAATTTTACGCTGTTTGATAGTCCCCGGAAGTTTGGTTGCTATTGCGGTGTAGTACCGTTTGAACATAGTTCGGGCAGCAGTGTACGGGGAAAAAACCGAGTCAGTAAAATGGCGAACCGCGAACTTAAAACGAAGCTAACATTGGCTGCACAAAATGCCGTTCGTTTTGATCCGGAATTGCAAGAATATTACCAGCGCAAACGAAGTGAGGGGAAGAACAATTGGCTGGTACTGAATAATGTAAAGAACAAATTGATACACAGGATATTTGCTGTAGTGCGTGATGGGCAAATGTATGAAAAACAATACATCCATCCACTGAAACAGGTAGCCTGAAACGAATATATTTTCTTTGTTTCTGCTTTTGTAAACCAATAAGAAATGAAGAAAAGAACGTGAGCAAGATTGATTGAAAAAATACGACCGAACGTAAGTGAGTGTGGAGATTTTTTCAATCACCTTTAGGCTTGATCTTGAGCGCGTTGTTTTCGGAATTTACCTTCGTGCACAAAAACAGAAATAAAGCAAGGAAACAAACTAATTTTTAATATAAATAATTTGGAATAACCATAGAATTCCTATGTTCACAGGCTGGCTGACGTGCACTTAGCAGGTTTTGCGCCCGCATTCGCCTTGTCGCTGTGCGACAGCGAATACGCCCGCAACCCGCCCGTGCCCATAGCCTCGGTCGTTGTACGACATAGTAAAACCGAACCAAACAAAATGAAAGTCAGAGAAGAAAAGTTAAGAACAATTATAGAATGGTCGGAGAAAAACGAAGATGTAAGAGTTCTTCTTCTGACAAGTTCACTTGTAAATCCTTTAGCACTTGTTGACGAATTTAGTGATTTAGACATTGAATTTGTTTTTGAGGATAATACAAATTACATTTCAGACAAAAGCTGGACGCTTAAATTCGGAAATCCAATTGCTATGATTGAAGAAGACGAAAGTTGTTTTAACCATAAACACGCAATGAAAATGCTACTTTATGAAGACGGTGTGAAAGTAGATTTTAAACTTTACAGCAAATCAAAATTTATAAAGGAAACGCAAGAGAAAGAATTACCAGAAGATTGGGATATTGGTTATAAAATTTTAATTGATAAAGATGGTATTACAAAGCAAATGCTGAAACCAACTTATCAAATTTCCATTATCAAAAAACCGTCTGAAAAAGAGTTTCAAAATCTAATAAACGATTTTTGGTGGGACACAACTTACGTGGCAAAGTGTCTTGTGAGAGATGAAATATTCTATGCGAAATTTATGTCGGAAACCGTTATTCGCACAGAATATTTAATTCCTTTAATTGAATGGCACATTGCAAGTGAACACAATTGGAACATAACGACCAATAAATATGGACGGCTTTTCAAAAAGTATCTTAACCAGGAAATGTGGGCTAAAACAGAACAAACATTTTCAGGGAGCGATATAAAGGAAAATTGGACTGCTCTATTTTCAATGACTGATTTAGTTTCAGAAATAGGAACTGAATTGTCAAAAAAATTAGAGTACAAATACCCGGATAAATTAGAAAATGACATACGAAAATATTTAGCTGGACTAAAACCCAAAACATAACTACGTCGTACAACATCGTATTGGCAATAGGCGGGCTGAACGGCTTCGTATCAACGGAAGTGCAAAATTCAACTTCTGTTCTTCGATTAAAGTTCAGTGCTAAAAATCCCGCCCATCGCCAATACGCGGCACGTTAGCAGTCATGCTAAAAAAAAACAAGCATATTTAGAACAATGGAAATGAATAGAAAAAAAGGATTAATAATAGCGATAATGAGTTTTACTGTGAATTGCTTTGCAAGTCAACCAAAAGAAATTCCTGAATTGAAAAAAATATTCGACCAATTTAAGATTGAAGGCTCAATTCTAATTTATAATCAAAATGACAATTATTATTCTGGATATAATTTAGAAAGATGTAATATCGCTTTTTGCCCAGCCTCGACCTTTAAAATTCCAAACACATTGATTGCTCTTGAAAGTGGTATCGCGACAACAGAAACCGTATTCAAGTGGAACGGAGAAAAAAGATTTTTTTCGACTTGGGAAAAAGATATGACTATTAAAGAAGCCTTTAAAGTTTCCGCAGTACCTGTTTATCAAGAAATTGCAAGACGTGTTGGAATCGAGAAAATGAGATATTATACTACACTTTTCAACTATGGGAACTTAGATATTAATGCTCAGAATATTGACAAGTTTTGGCTAGAAGGAAATTCGACTATAACACAATATCAACAAATATATTTTTTAAAGAAACTATACAATTTAGAGTTTCCAATCAGTGTCGAATCGATGAAGCAGGTAAAACAAATTATGCAATATGAAGTTGGTGAAAATTACATAATTAGTGGAAAAACAGGTTGGGCTGTTAGACAGAAAGAAAACGTGACATGGTTTGTAGGTTATGTTGAGACGAAAAATAACGTGTATTATTTTGCAACGAATGTTGCTTCAAATGAGACTACAGATTTAAAAACATTTGGACAGATACGAATTGAATTGACAAAAGAGGTTTTAAGAGAATTGAACATTATAACTAAAGATTGAAAAGCACGAACTGCTAATACTTAGGCTTCCTGTGGTCGGAACGACCCAGCATGGAAGCGTCGGTTGAACCGTATTCCCTGTGCGAGAAATCTGTTCAGCGAGCGTTGACAAGAATGAGTTATTATGGAGAAAGCGACCTGTTTTTGGAGAGTTGTCGCTGGGAGGA
>JBJOOU010000114.1:0-10006 GCA_046051105.1 Bacteroidota bacterium | reverse complement strand
GAAAAGCTTATGGACTCGACTATCATTTTGACGACATCGTGGTGGCCAATACCTTTAAAGCACAACAACTGATTAAGCTGGCTCATCAGCAGGGCAAAGGCAATGAAATGGAGGAACGCTTGTTTGAAGCTTATTTTAGCGAAGGCAAAAATGTAGACGACCTCCCTACCCTGTTGCAACTTGCCGGGGAGGCCGGACTGCACACTGATGGCCTGACTGATGCACTTGCAAACAATCAATTTACAGCTGAAACACAGAAAGATATCGAAGAAGCCCGACAATTAAATATTCACGGGGTTCCATTTTTTGTATTTAACCGGAAATATGCTATTAATGGAGCTCAGGAACCCAGCGTTTTTCTTGAAACATTAATAAAATCATTTGCCGATTGGGCCAAAGATCAGCCGGGAATTAAACCAACCACTGCTCCATTTAGCTATAAACCTCAGTAATTTAAAGCAATCAATATTTTTCAGACTTTCAGTTTCGCACAGAAAAATACGAATAAATCCGTTTTTGAAAGCGAATCGCATTTAAATTCAACTATTTTCAAATAGCTGATAAAATGTGGGTTATTTGCATTTTTTGACGGAAATAAATGGTCAAAAAAAGTCATTTTTATACCATTTTTCTATAATTTTGCGACTGAATTTTAAAAATCTCACCATGAATATTACCGAAAGATTTCTGAAGTATGTAAGCTTTACAACAACTTCTGACGAAAATACCAACATGACGCCCAGTACACCGGGGCAAATGATATTTGCAAAATACCTGGTTGAAGAACTTACAGCACTGGGATTAAAAGAAATAGAGCTCGATAAATACGGTTACGTTATGGCTACTTTGCCTGCCAATACCGACAAAGATATCCCAACAATCGGATTTATTGCCCACATGGACACCAGTCCGGATATGACGGCCAAACATGTAAAACCACGCGTAGTGATGAACTATGATGGGAATGACATTCTGCTGAATACAGAAAAAAACATCGTACTGCAAACCGAAAGATACCCAGAAATCTTGCAATACAAGGGCCAGGATATTGTGGTTACGGATGGTACAACCCTCTTGGGTGCCGACGATAAAGCGGGATTGACAGCCATCGTTTCTGCGATGGAGTACCTGATTGCGCATCCTGAAATTAAACACGGGAAAATTCGAATCGGATTTACTCCCGATGAAGAAATTGGTCAGGGCGCTAATCATTTTGACGTAGCAAAATTCAATGCCGAATGGGCTTATACCATTGATGGTGGCGAAATTGGCGAGCTGGAGTATGAAAACTTCAATGCTGCCAGTGCCAAGGTTGTTTTCAACGGCCTGAACGTCCATCCGGGATATGCTTACCACAAAATGCGCAATTCGATGCGAGTTGCACACGAGTATATCAGCATGTTCCACCGCTGGGAAACGCCCGAACACACCAAAGGCTACGAAGGATTCTACCATCTGACCAGCGTAGAAGGTACCGTTGAAAAAACCACGCTGAATTATATCATTCGCGACCATGATCGTGACCGTTTTGAGCGCCGCAAAAAAGAGATGCAACACCTGCTGAATAAAATCAATACGGAGTTTGGCGAAGGAACAGCAACCATCGAAATCAAAGATCAATACTACAACATGCGCGAAAAGGTAGAACCTGTTATGCACATTGTGGATCTGGCTTTCGAAGCTATGGAAGCTGCCGGTGTGAAACCCAATGTAAAACCCATTCGTGGAGGCACCGATGGTTCGCGTCTATCTTACATGGGATTACCTTGCCCGAACATCTTTGCCGGTGGACATAATTTCCACGGACGTTTTGAATATGTACCCGTTCAATCAATGGAAAAAGCCATGCTTACGGTGGTGAAAATTGCCGAAATATTAGCAACGAAATAAAGCTCTGCATAATGAAACGAATTTTGTTATTGGGATGTATAATGCTAATTTGCATACACACGTACCCTCAAAAACATTTTTACAATTACTCTCAACGGGTGTACATTAAATTCGAAAAGAGCAATAAGGATATTATTATCTCAAAAGCAGAAAGTACCGTAAAGGAGCTACTCAACAGGCAGTTTTTTCAAAAACTATCCGAGAACTTCAATGACACTACTCTACAGCGCATCGCTAAAAGTGGTGATTTTGTGGTTGTAAATGAGTATAAAAACAAAGTTTCGTCAAATGAGAAAAGTAATTGCGTGTACATTCTGATAAAATTCAACACCGCGAACTCAGACTTTACTCAATTTAAAAATATAGGTAAGTTAGCAAGTAAAAAACTAATATCTGAGTTAGAAAATAGAAAATTCATACTGGTTCATGCACCAGAGTCAAATGACTATTTCAATTAAAACAAAACACATGAAGAATACCCCTTTTACCGATATACATATAGCTCTTGGGGCTAAAATGCACGAATTTGCAGGCTACAACATGCCCATTGAATACAGCGGAATCACCGACGAACACCTGACAGTTCGCAATGCTGTAGGAGTTTTCGATGTGTCGCACATGGGCGAGTTTTGGGTAAAAGGCCCGAATGCACTTGCTTTTCTGCAAAAAGTAACTTCGAATGACGTTGCTGCATTGCCACTGGGCAAAGCTCAATATTCGTGTTTCCCAAACGGAAAAGGCGGTATCGTAGATGACCTACTGGTATATCATTTCGAAACAGAAAAATACCTGCTGGTGGTAAATGCTTCCAATATAGAAAAAGACTGGAATTGGTGCGTAGCCAACAATACCGAGGGAGCTGAGTTGGAGAATGCATCCGACTGGATGGCGCAGCTTGCTGTTCAGGGACCTAAAGCCACTGAAATGTTGCAAAAACTTACTTCGGTTGATTTATCTTCGATTCCCTATTACACTTTCAAAACCGGCGATTTTGCTGGAGTTGATAATGTGATTCTTTCCAATACTGGCTATACAGGTGCAGGTGGTTTTGAATTGTATTTCTACCCCGAGAATGCTGTAAAAATTTGGAATGCTTTGTTCGAAACCGGAGCTGAATATGGAATCAAACCCATCGGACTCGGTGCGCGTGATTCACTTCGTTTAGAAAAAGGATTTGCGTTATATGGGAATGACATTGACGACAACACTTCGCCTATTGAGGCAGGACTGGGCTGGATTACTAAATTCAAAGAAGGCAAAAACTTCATCGATCGCGAGTTGCTTGAAAGACAAAAAGCAGAAGGCGTTGCCCGCAAACTGGTTCGTTTTGAGCTAACCGAACGTGGCATTCCCCGTCACGGCTACGACATCGTGAACGAAGCCGGCGAAAATATCGGAACGGTTACTTCGGGCACCATGCTTCCTGATACGAAGAAAGGAATTGGTATGGGCTATGTGCAAACTGCATATTTAACCGGAGATTCCAAAATTTTTGTTCAAATCAGAAATAAGAATCTGGAAGCAGTAATTGTAAAATAAACTGTCACACTAATAACAAAAAATCCTGCCGGAAAATTCCGACAGGATTTTTTATTTATCATCAGTCAAACTAACTTACACGCAGTGATTTAAAAACTCACCGGCTTTAGCAGCTTCCTGCGTTTTTCCAATCCGTTCGAGATTATTAGTTCTGATCTGCTCTTCAACAATTGCATCCAAAACAGCCACAGCTGTCATGTTTACAATGTCGCGTACCGAACTTTCCACATCCAGGATGTGAACCGGTTTGTTTAGTCCCATCTGAATTGGGCCAATAGTATCAGCCAATCCCATCTCAATCAGCATCTTGTAAGCGGTATTCGCAGAACTTAAATTCGGAAAAATCAAGGTATTTACATCTTTTCCGGCCAGTTTTGAAAAAGGAAATTTCTTATCTCTCAACTCCTTGTTCATGGCAAAAGTTACCTGCATTTCACCATCAACAATCATTTCGGGGTATTTGCAATGCAATGTTTCCACTACTTCATGCACACTGGCAGGGCTACCACTTTTATCTGATCCAAAATTCGAATAAGATAACATCGCCATTACAGGTTCATGAGCAAAGAATTTTACGGTATCATGAGTCAACTTGGCGATATCCAATAATGCAGCAGTATCCGGACGACGATTAAACAATGTATCAGCCAGGAAGAATGTACCTTTCTGTGTATGCATGATGTGCATAGCCGCTATATGTTTGGTTCCTTCGCGAATACCAATTACATCTTTAGCAGCTTGTACCGAATCAGCATATTTGGTATATACACCTGTGATAAGTGCATCGGCCTGACCCAGCTCTACCATCATCATTCCAAAGTAGTTACGCTCATACATTTTTTCGTAGGCTTCTTCGAAAGTCATACCTTCACGACTTCTTTTTTCCGTCAACGTACGGGCAAACTCCAGGCGGCGTTTTTCTTCGCGGTCGTGACGCAGATTAATGATTTCAATTCCTGTTAAATCTATATCGTTTTCTGCGGCTATGTTGGCAATCTTTTCTTCGTTACCCAACAAAATAGGATGGCAAAGTCCTTCATGATAAGCAACTTCGGCAGCTTTGATCATATTTTTATGGTTCGATTCCGAGAATACCACACGTTTTGGATTCTGACGAGCCATATCGTAGAAGTGGCGTAGCATTTTATTGTCATGCCCCATTCGCTCACGCAATTTGACATCGTAGGCATCCCAATTTATGATTTCGGTACGGGCAACTCCCGAGGCCATTGCAGCTTTTGCCACAGCTGGCGAAACCACCGTTAGCAAACGTGGGTCCAACGGTTTAGGAATGATATATTCGCGTCCGAAGCTCAATCGCTTCAGGTTGTAAGCCGCGTTCACCACATCGGGCACCGGCTTGCGGGTCAGTTCGGCAATGGCGCGTACAGCCGCCACTTTCATATCTTCGTTGATGCATTTTGCACGTACATCCAGCGCTCCACGGAAAATATAAGGAAAACCAAGCACGTTGTTGATCTGATTAGGATGGTCGGAACGTCCGGTAGCAAAAATAATATCCTGACGGGCAGCCATCGCATCTTCGTAGGAAATTTCAGGGTTGGGATTGGCCAGCGCAAACACAATCGGGTTCGCATTCATCGAACGCACCATTTCTTTGGTAAGTACTCCGGCAACAGATAATCCAAGGAAAACATCTGAATCGGTTACAGCCTCGGCCAGCGTCGTAATTTCCCGATCGGTAGCAAAAGGCTTTTTCCGGTCGTTCAGGTCGGTACGTTTCTTATTGATCACCCCTTTCGAGTCGACCATCACGATATTTTCGAGCCGAGCTCCCAACATCATATACAATTGCGTACACGAATTGGCCGCCGCTCCTGCTCCATTGACTACGATCTTTACATCTTCAATTTTTTTTCCAACGATTTCCAAGGCATTTAATAGTCCGGCAGAAGAAATAATAGCCGTTCCATGCTGATCATCGTGCATCAATGGGATATCCAATTCGGCTTTCAGGCGTTCTTCAATTTCAAAACATTCAGGCGCTTTGATATCTTCCAGGTTGATTCCCCCAAAAGTTGGCGCAATGGCTTTCACTACCTGTATAAACTTTTCGGGATCTTTTTCATTTACCTCAATGTCAAACACATCAATTCCTGCAAAAATCTTGAACAAAAGGCCTTTACCTTCCATTACCGGCTTACCAGCCATAGCTCCAATGTCGCCAAGTCCCAATACGGCGGTACCATTGGATATTACTGCTACCAGGTTTCCTTTGGAAGTATACTCGTAAGCAGCATTGGGGTCTTTTTCTATTTCCAGACATGGCTCGGCCACACCCGGCGAATAAGCCAATGACAAATCGCGTTGAGAACTATACGGTTTGGTTGGGGTAATTTCAATTTTACCCGGTTTTCCCTTTGAGTGATAAAGCAGGGCATCTTCTCTTGTTAGTTTTGCCATATTATGATTAGTGTTATGTGAGTGTAAAATAGATATTTTATTTCATTTTGCCACAAAATTACTATTTATAACTACAAAATGAAAACTTTTATCCTGAATATGTTTTATATTTTATCGCAACTCGAAATGATGATCATCATACTTCATCGAAAAACTATGGCCCCACCGAAGCCCTAATTCCTTGAATTGATGTACCATTTTGCTATCAACCGAAAAAGTTCCCGGCACATTCGGATCATACACAGCACCAACGGGTTTATCCTTTCGGTATGTATATCCGCCCTTCCATCTCACCGGATTGAAGAAGGGGTTTATATCAATTGCCAGTCCTTTTGCATGTTTGGAAAAACCCGCATTCCGGTAGCAAAAACTATAAGTATTATTATCTTCCATCGATTGTTCGTCGTCCCAATTGTATTTTACAACAGGAATTGCGTGAGCAACGGGAAAACGAACTTTGAGCATGATCTCAAACATCGATTTGATTTTCTCTGCCATTCTTTTGTTCGTCAGTATTTGTCCCTGATGCAACTTGCCATCCACCGAATAATAGCGCACCACTATTAGTTCCAACTGATCAATAATATATTGTGGTGCCCTTGTGCCAGCTATAGCTTCGTCAAAAGTATAATGACAATCAATGATAGGAACAGGAATCAACTTTTTTTGTACTACATGTTTTCGCACTGATTTATGACTTTCTTCATGTTTGCACGAAACACCAATCAACACGCAAAGCACAGCCATTATTCTTAAAAATCTCATTTTTTAAAGCTCTTACACAACGATTTCCGCCAACCGATTCAACACGAAACAGGATCGCAAAAAATTGATAATACAAAGTTAGAATTAACGGCGACTAAACCATGATAAAAACTGTTTTTTATTGTGTATAATTTCAGGTTTAACTATGCCTACTATATTACTCATTTGAACTCCCGAATTTAATCCTTACATTTGCATAAGTACAAAAAACACCCTTTTCATGCGTCTCAATTCCCTTTCCATCCTGAACTACAAAAATATAGCAGAAGCTGAGCTTCACTTCTCACCGAAGATCAACTGCTTTATCGGGAACAACGGGATGGGAAAAACAAATATTCTGGACGCCATTTATTACCTTTCGTTCTGCAAAAGCCACTCCAATTCCATCGATTCGCAAAACATCATGCACCAAACCGAATTTTGCCTTATTCAGGGCAAATATTTGATTGGCGACAGCGCTGAAGATATCTATTGCGGAATGAAGTTGCGCCAAAAAAAGCAATTCAAGCGCAATAAAAAGGAATACGAACGACTATCGGATCATATTGGCTTGCTGCCATTGGTGCTGGTGTCGCCTGACGATTCGGTATTGATATCGGAGGGCAGCGAAGAACGCCGTAAGTTTATCGATGGAGTGATTTCGCAATACAACAAGAACTATCTGAACCAGCTTTTGCAATACAACAATGCCTTAAAGCAGCGCAATGCATTGCTGAAGCTGGAGACAAAAATGGATGAATCGTTGCTCGACATTTGGGAGGAACAAATGGCTGCGTACGGCAATTATATATATGAACAACGTAAACAGTTCATCGACGAGTTTATTCCCATCTTCCAAAACTACTATTCGCACATATCGGGAGGCACTGAAGTGATATCACTGGCCTACCATTCGCAGCACGACGAACATGATATTCGCACCCGCATGATTGCCACCCGCGACCGCGACAAAATGCTGGGCTATTCCACTCAGGGCATCCACAAAGATGAACTGGAAATGATGCTCAACGGCTACCCAATTAAACGCGTAGGCTCGCAGGGGCAAAACAAAACCTATCTTATTTCGCTCAAACTGGCGCAATTCAACTTTTTGAAACGCACCCACAACTTATCACCACTTCTTTTGCTGGATGATATTTTTGATAAGCTGGATTCAAACCGTGTTACTCAAATTGTGGAATTGGTATCGGGCGATACCTTCGGCCAGATATTCATTACCGACACCAATCGGGAGCATCTTGACTCCATCCTTAGCCAAATGAACAAAGAATATATTATTTTCTTTGTTGAAAACGGTAAAATATCTTCTTGATAATTTTTCCAATATCGTAAATAAATGTACCCACAGGGCTCTTAAGCAGCATTGTGGTTTTTTATTCTGCGAATATTCAACACCTTCAACATTTCATTTTGGAAAACTTTTCCCACAATTCATTTTTTCAAATACATGAAAATCAGACAAATAAAAATATTTTCGGAAAACTTTTTCCACATAAACAATAAAATGGAATTTCCAATATTGCAACTTTCAGAATAAATGACTAAAATTGCAATTACAATTTTCGTATATCTATAACAGTAACAAAATACTTATAATAATCAACTTAGAAATTTATTATCGTGGAAACTAAAACTTATTCTCAGGAAGAAATTAAAGAGGCCTCACTCGAGTTTTTCAAAGGAGATGATTTGGCTGCCAAAGTATGGGCAACCAAATACGCACTTAAGGATTCATTTGGCAACACATTTGAATTGATCCCCGACGACATGCACCGTCGTTTGGCTAGAGAAATTAGTAGAATCGAAAGAAACTACCCTAACCCACTTACAGAAGATGAATTATTTGATCTATTCCGCGATTTTAAATACATCGTTCCTCAGGGAAGCCCGATGACAGGAATTGGCAACGAGCACCAGATTGCATCGCTGTCCAATTGCTTTGTAATCGGTTTCGATGGCGATTCAGATTCATATGGTGCTATTATAAAACTAGACGAAGAACAGGTACAACTGATGAAACGCCGTGGTGGTGTTGGTCATGACCTTTCTCATATTCGCCCCAAAGGTTCGCCGGTAAAAAATTCGGCACTTACTTCTACAGGTATTGTTCCGTTCATGGAAAGATATTCGAACTCAACGCGTGAGGTTGCCCAGGATGGTCGTCGTGGTGCTTTGATGTTGAGTGTATCTATAAAACACCCGGACTCAGAATCATTTATTGATGCTAAAATGGAAACCGGCAAAGTTACCGGTGCCAATGTTTCTGTAAAAATCCATGACGATTTTATGGAAGCTGCCATCAACAACAAACCATTCACCCAACAATACCCTATACATTCCAGCAATCCATGGTACACCAAAGAAGTGGATGCGAATGCTATCTGGAAAAAAATTGTACACAATGCCTGGAAATCTGCTGAACCAGGTATTTTATTCTGGGACACAATTACCCGCGAATCAGTGCCTGATTGTTACGCAGATCTTGGTTACAGAACAGTTTCGACAAATCCTTGTGGCGAAATTCCATTATGTCCATACGACAGCTGTCGCTTGTTGGCCATCAACTTATATTCGTATGTAAAAAATCCTTTTACAGCCGAAGCTGAGTTTGATTTTGAATTATTCCGTAAACATGTGATGCTTGCTCAACGCATCATGGATGACATCATCGACCTTGAAATGGAAAAAATAGAGAAAATCATCGAGAAAATCCAAACCGACCCAGAAGATGATGTAATCAAAAGTACTGAATTCCAATTGTGGGAAAAAATCAAGGTTAAGACATCGCAAGGTCGTCGTACGGGAGTTGGCACCACCGCTGAAGGCGATATGCTTGCAGCAATGGGACTTCGCTACGGCACCGATGAAGCGACTGATTTCTCTGAACAGGTTCACAAAGCCGTGGCATTAGCCGCCTACCGTTCATCAGTTATCATGGCGAAGGAACGTGGCTCATTCAACGTGTATGATGCAAAACGCGAAGAGAACAACCCATTCATCAACCGATTGAAAGAAGCAGATCCTGAGCTATACAGCGAGATGGTAAAATATGGTCGTCGCAACATTGCCTGTTTGACTATTGCTCCAACGGGTACCACCAGTATTATGACGCAAACTACTTCCGGTATCGAACCGGTATTTATGCCAGTATACACCCGTCGTCGCAAAGTGAATCCTAACGACAAAAATATTCGCGTTGATTTTGTTGACGAAAATGGCGATTCATGGGAAGAATATGTGGTATTCCACCACAAATTCGTAACATGGATGGAAGCCAACGGCTATTCAACTACGAAGCATTATACCAAAGAAGAAGTGGACGAATTGGTAGCCAAATCGCCTTATTTCAAAGCCACTGCCAACGATGTAGATTGGTTGAAAAAAGTAC
>JBJOOU010000113.1:0-19703 GCA_046051105.1 Bacteroidota bacterium | reverse complement strand
CTAAAGATTTGAACATTGTGCCTCCGTTTTATTGCGATTATGGCGAAAATATTCATGCAGCCGAAGGTGTTTTCTTCAATTCGGGTGCCTGCGTGCTGGATGGGGCGATTGTTACCATCGGAAAAAAGACTTTGATGGCGCCGGGTGTGCATATCTACACGGCACAACATCCGGTAGAAGTGGAAGACCGCCGCACCTGGGAAGATTGCAAGCCGGTAACCATCGGTGAGGAATGCTGGATAGGCGGACATTCTACCATTTTACCCGGAGTGACCATTGGCGACAGGGTGGTAATTGGTGCCGGCTCGGTAGTGACCAAAGATATTCCTTCGGATTCGTTGGCAGTAGGCAATCCCGCTCGAGTGGTGAGGAAGATTAATCAGAAACTCAATAAATAAGTATGGGAATTATAGTTCAGTTCTACTTACGTGGGGTAGGATTGAACTATAATTGTTTACTATAGCCATGAATAGGAACGCGGATGATTCGGATGGAGCGAATAATCACGGATTTTATTCGGATTTACTTCGACAAGTCGAAGTGAATGTTGGTAAATTGTATACTATGGTCATGAATAGGAACGGGGATGATTCGGATGGAGCGAATAATCACGGATTTTATTCGGATTTACTTCGACAAGTCGAAGTGAATATTGGTAGCAACCGCAAAATTTGATTCATCAAATTTCAAAATCCGTATTATATCCGCCCGAATCCTGTTCACTCCGTTTTATCCGCGTTGCTATTAGGGCTTAATGCGGATCACTAGATAATTACATGTGTTTTTATCCCAAATGAAAACAAACATCCTCAATTCTGAAACAGTTATCTCCCTATTTCTCTGGATTATTGGCTAAATTTGTGGAGAATAAATAATCATATGAGAAAACTGTTATCCTTATTTTGTTTGCTACTGATAGTGAGCGGACATCTACTGAAGGCCAATGAGCCTGATTCTACCTACCTGTTTGCGTATTCGGCGCAAAAATCGTCCGGAAATAGTGGCTTGCTCTTTGCCTGGAGTCACGATCGGAAAACATGGCATTCCATTGGAAATGAATTTCGCTTTCTGGCCTGCGATTATGGTCGCTGGGGATCGGAAAAGCGGATGTATTCACCGTATTTGTTTCAGGATGCCGGAAAAACCTGGCATTGCGTGTGGAGTTTGAACGACCGCGACGGTGTGTTTGCCCATGCCAGCTCGCAGGATTTGATTTACTGGAAACCGCAAGACTATCCCGAAGCTCCGCAGGGTGGAAATTGCCTTTCGCCAATGATTTCGGGCACTAAAAATGGCTATAAAGTAAGTTGGATACGCCGAAACGGCAATCAGGAAAGCTGGATGAGTGCAGCAACGAATAACTTCAAAACATATTCGAATGCCGAATTGGATAATCAGGTGCAAAACAATCGCTCAATAGTAACTGTCAATGGTGCTGAAGAAACGGGTACCATATCAAAAGTGAGTTGGGCGTTGGTGGATGGCTTGATTCGTAAGCAACAACTGGAAGCTTATCGATCAAAATTATACAGCGAGTCGCCCAAAGACGATGCAACCCGTTACCCCAACCTCAAACCACTTGACGCCACCTTCAGCGTGAATGGAAACGACACGAAAAAGATCAGCGACAAGCTGATAGGCGTGTTTTTTGAAGACATTAACTATGCCGCCGACGGTGGATTGTACGCCGAACTGATACAAAACCGTGATTTTGAGTACGCGCTTTCCGACAAAGAAGGACGTGACAAAAGCTGGAACAGTACCAAGGCCTGGACAGCTACAAATGCTGCGTTCAGCATCGATACCATTGCGCCCATCCATGCCAATAACGCCCACTATGCGGTGCTGAAAAGCAGCGGAGCCGGAGCAGTGCTCAGCAACGAAGGTTTTGACGGCATCGCACTAAAAGCCGGCGATAAATATGACTTTTCGATGTTTGTAAAAGGCACCGATACCAAAAAAGTACTGGTGCGCATTGCCAACGCCAAAGGCGAAGTGGCCGGCGAGGCGATGCTAACGGTAAGTTCGGCCAACTGGAAAAAGGTGCAAACGGTGATTACGGCTACCAAAACTATTGCCGATGGTCGCCTGGAAATACTCCCTCAAAACAACGGTGTATTGGCGCTGGATATGATCTCATTGTTCCCGCAAAAAACATTCAAAAACCGCAAGAACGGACTGCGTGCCGATTTGGCTCAGCTGATCAATGATATTCATCCGCGCTTTGTGCGCTTCCCCGGCGGTTGCGTGTCGCACGGCGATGGGATAGGTAATATTTATCGATGGAAAAATACGATCGGTAAGCTCGAAGCCCGCAAACCTGCCCGCAACCTGTGGGGATATCACCAGTCGATGGGATTGGGTTACTACGAATACTTTCAGTTTTGCGAAGATATGGGAGCGGAGCCACTGCCTGTGATTGCAGCGGGTGTTCCTTGCCAGAATTCGGCAGTTGGAGGTGCCGGACAACAGGGCGGTGTGCCTAAATGCGATATGGACCAATATATCCAGGACATCCTGGATTTGGTAGAATGGGCCAATGGCGATGTACATACGCATTGGGGGAAAATCCGTGCCGAAGCGGGGCATCCAAAACCCTTCAACCTGAAATATGTGGGCATCGGCAACGAAGATTTGATCTCGGAAGTGTTTGAAGAACGTTATGTAGCTATTGTAAAAGCCATGAAAGCTAAACATCCTGAGATTACGGTGGTGGGAACAGTGGGGCCGTTCAATGAAGGAACGGACTACGAAGAAGGGTGGCGCATCGCATCGGAACAAAACATACCGGTGGTGGATGAACATTATTACCAGTCGCCGGGCTGGTTTATCAATAACCAGGATTTCTATGATCGCTACGATCGAAACAAATCCAAAGTATATCTGGGCGAATATGCATCGCGTGGAAATACGATGACCAATGCGTTGGCCGAAGCCTTGTACATGACTTCGCTGGAACGCAACGGTGATGTGGTGAGCATGTCGTCTTATGCACCTTTGTTGGCCAAAGAAAATCATACGCAATGGAATCCGGATATGATTTATTTCAATAATACGGACACAAAACCGACGGTAAACTACTACGTGCAGAAAATGTACGGACAAAATGCCGGTGATCTGTATCTGGCCAGCGATGTAAAACTGTCGGACAACAACCCTGACGTTCGGAAACGAATCGCAATGTCGGTAGTGAAAGATAGCAAAACCGGCGACGTGGTGGTAAAACTGGTGAATGTGCTTCCGGTAGCAATCAATGCGAAAGTAAACCTGGAAGGTGTAGCTGTTGTGCCTCAGTTGGCCAATAAAACCGTATTGACAGGCGATTTGAACGAGAAACACCTGCAACCAACCGCAGGAACGGTGCAGGTAGATAAAGCATTTGATTGCCAATTACCGGCCTATTCGTTTACCGTGATCCGCATCAGGGGAGAGATAGTAGGAAAATAAAAAGAAGATACAAACCTGTAAGCGTGTTTACACCTTACAGCGTTTGAAATAAAAACCTGTAAGTGTATTTATACCTTACAGCGTTTGTAAGAAAATAAAAAGACCGCTTCGGATTGTCTAAACTTTTCCAAAGTTCAAAACTTTGGAAAAGTTAGTATCCGAAGCGGTCTTTTTTGTTGAGGTACGTGATAGTTATTTTAGATGTTTTGAAGTCGAAAGATTACAAACTAATCGAAACTGAATATCCAACCAATTTCAACCCAATTCCAACTATTTATCCACTTTCTATTTTCTATTCATCTAATTTTAAGCTGATTACCGAACCACTACCTTCGCAGTATAAACGTTATTAGCAGTCGTTGTCAAGCGGGCAAAGTAAATGCCGCTGGTAGTAGCTGCCGGAAGTGTAATTTCAGAGGAATGATAATACGAACTATAGATCAATTGTCCCATGGGATTGAAGAGTTCTGCTTTCAAATCCTGAAGATTGTTGGCCGGTAAATCGCAATGAAGGATAATCGCTGTGTTCTTTGCCACTGGATTCTGGCTCACTGTAACAGGGCGATAACTTAAGTCGTGAATGTCTGTTGAGTTGCCCGATTGCGCCTGTGCAATTTCGGTAGCCGTCAGCACAATATCGTACACCTGAAAATCATCAATCGTTCCCACTAAATCCACATTGCTGGAAGCCACCGAACTGTCCCACCATTGCGTGCGGCCAATGTAATTGCGTGTGTTGGCGCCAATGGCGGTGAGTTGATAAGGCTCGTAAGCAATGGTAGTAGCGCTGGCGGTTTCAGCGCCGTTGTGATAGATCTTGGTGGTTTTGGTTTTCGCATCAAAAGTAACAGCAACTTTGGCTTCGGTACCCGCAGTTAGACTGGTAGACGAGTTGATGAGTGTTGTAGAACCACCGTTGTATTTCAAACCGGCAGTGAATGCACTTGCACGGAGCAAAAAGCTGTTGCTACTGGCCGAACCGAAGTCAAAAATGCGGGGAGCACTGGTCAGACTGCTGGCTTTTACTTTCGCCAGAAAGGTGCAACTGCGCAAGTTGTTGAGGATGCCTGTCGGTGCCATGGCGTAGCCGTTGGTCGTGAATCCGGCGGCAGTATTGGCCGTCAAATCCAACGTTCCGTTGATGGCAGCGCTGCCGTAAATGGTGGCATCGTTGCCCTTTCCCGATTTATCGGTAAGATATTTTACACTGTTGGTGGTATATACATCCGCAGCTTCAAAACGGTAGTCGATTACTTTATTATTACTGATATTGCGTGGATAAACAGTGACGTTGAAGGGCGCCGACTGTCCGCTCACGGTAGCGGTAAGCGTAACGGGCGTTGCAACGGACGGAAAAGTAACTAATCCTGTTGCTGCAAGCACTGCGGCGTTGTTAGTTGCCCAGGTAACAGTGTTGCCTGCAGCAGTTTTTGCCGGAAGCACGATGTCTGTGTACACATTCGCAGGTACGCTCAACGAAGCCAGTTCAGCGCCGGTGGTAAGTGTTGTGGGCAGCGAATAAGCGATTGAAGATTCGGTCAACTTTTTCACTTCGCCCTGGTTCAAAGCGCGGTTAAACACCTTGCAATCTTCTATCCAGCCTACAAATCCTCCCAGCGTAATATCCGAGAGCGTCAATCCGGCCACTTCCACTACCTGATCGATCAGCCCGTTGCGGAAAACCCGCAAAATGCCGTTTTCGTAAGTCAGCGTCAGGTTGAAATACTTCAACTTGGTAGGATCGTACCACACGCCGCCGGTTCCACGGGCTGTGGTTTGCCACACATCGGAAGTGCCCAACAGATTCATGCTTGGATAAGTGGTTGAACCAATTTGTACGTACGGTTTTACGGTAGTACCGTTGAGTCCGTAGGTGAGGTTGCCCATTTTCAGGATCGTGCCTTTGTAAGCTCCTTCGTAAATATAAGGTGTAAGCGAAAGGGAGAAAGCGGATGAACTGCTGGCCGAAATCGTAGCTGAAGTCGTGGCGGTAGAAACCAACACTCCGTTGGAAGTAGTGGCAGTTCCTGTCACGGTGCCGGTAAATGCTTCGTCGGTTTGCAGGCCATTGGTCAGATCAATATTATCAGCAGGTAATGACCAATCAGTGCGAATTTCAGTTGGGTAGCCTTTGGGATTGGTAGAGCTAACAATCCAGTCGTAATAGTTGCCGTGCATCCAACCCAAACGAAGCTGGCTCTTGCCTGAATTTTGAATCACATATGGGCGAGAATTATTGAGCGTGGAATTGGTGGTGACCATTTCGCTGGACGTAACAGTGCCGTCGGTGCCAATCACGAACTTCTTTATTTCATAAACGGTACCTGAAGTACCTGAAGTTGGCACTGAGCAATACACAATGTTTGGATTATCATCGTCGATGGCCAAGCCGCCGCTGTAACAAAGTTCCAATCCGGCTGTTTGGTGGAATTTTGCGCCCCCGTAGGCCAAAAAAGTCTTCCGCCATGCCGTTCCGGTCCATTTGAAATAGTAATAATTGTGCGTCAGTTTGTCGTTGCTGATCTGAACCATCGCTACAACGGGCAGACCGTCTTTGTCGATGGCAGTTTGCCATGCCCAATCGCGCTGATCGGTAGGTGCATCCACCACAGCGGCGGGATAAGTTGTGTTGTAAGTGGTTTTGTTTACGTTGTGTACACCGTTTGGAACAGTGGAAAGTACTGTTCCGGTAATGTCTTTCAGTTGAAAAGTATTGATGTCGATGTAATTTAAGTATACCCAGTTTGGATATTCATTGTCGGGGTGCCCGGTGGTGTATGTCAGGTAAATTTTGTCTTTCCCGTTGGAATAATATTTGGCATACGGGCGTGCACCGGTTGACTGTACCACCTGATAAGGACCGGCTTCTACAGTGACATTGTCGTTGGCATCCGGTAATGAGAGTTTGGCAATCGTTGGGTGCCAGTTGATACCCCTCCAGCCCAGATAGATATGAGTTGGATCGTCAGAAAGAATAAACGGATTGGGATAGGTCGTATTATTGGCTGTTACAATTTTCTTTTCTTCGCCCAAATTAGTGATATCGCCGGGTTTCTTCGAAATGCGATAATAAAAGCAGGCTTCATCAGTGTGGCGCGAATAGAAAATCATTACACGCTCATCAGGTAGTATTAAAAAGGCTGGTACGTTATGATCATCGGGCTGAAAATACGAACGAATCAGCACTTCATTATTTTTACCAGTCAGAAAATTATGCTGAGTGGCTTTTATGCCTCCATGAACGTCAATATAGGAAATGTAAGTACTGTTGATAGTACCACTTGTATTTTCGTAATGTAGTGCGCGCGGGTCGGCAAACCAACACCAGGCACCTTCTTTGGTTACCAGATTGCCTTCAAAAACATCGGTGGCATTAGCTGTTTTGCTGGAAGTAGTTGTTGCTGCATTGGCACTGATGGTGAAGCCACATAGAATGGCTAATAATACGCTTCGGATGAATGTGTAGTTGTTTTTCACTTCGTAGATTTTTCTTTTGAGTTTGTACGAAGCAAAAATAATTCTGAATTAGAAATTGATGGGAGAAAATAAATTCAAATAGCGATAAAAAATAGTCTGAGTATCAAATTTAAAAGGCCGAACACATTGAATTTTGTTCGGCCTTTTAAATTATCCTTGTTATTCAGTAGGTTGAGCGGGCGTTTCTTCAGCGGGAATATCTTCCGTAGGCATTTCTTCTGTGCCAATGATATCTTCCGAATTTACGGTGTCGGTCGATGTAGTATCCGGCTTGAAGTAAGAATGACAACCGTATTCTTTTGTGATTGGCTCTTTGGGTTTTGTCGGGAATTTGCCACGGTATTGTTTCAAACTTTCGTCTTTCAATACGCGTTCCATAAATTCGGCAAATACTGGTAGTGCAGTTCTGCTGCCTTGCCCGAGTGCTCCCGTGCGGAAGTGTACGCTACGGTGTTCGCCGCCTACCCATGCGCCACCGATCAGTTTTGGTGTCACTCCTACAAACCATGCATCCGAGTGGTTGGACGATGTTCCGGTTTTTCCTCCAAAGTCGGTGTTGTATTTAAACAAGTCCCATGCCCACAAGGCTTGCGAGGTTCCACCCGGTTCGGTCATACCGCCTTTCAGCAATTCAGTCATCAGCCAAGAGGTCTCGTAAGGAATGACACGGCGTTGATCGCGTTTGGCTTCAAAGATCACTTTGCCGTTTTTATCCTCGATGCGTGTTACCAAAATCGGATCGTGATACATACCTTCGTTTACTACGGTAGCGTAGGAATTTAAAAGTTCCAATAACGATACATCCGATGACCCCAATGATGTTGATGGTTTATCGTCCAGAGGAGTTTTGATACCCAAAAGGTGAGCATAGCGGATTACTTCAGGAATACCCACTTCCTGTGCCAGTTGCACAGCGATGGTGTTGATGGATTGTGCAAACGCATTTTTCAGCGACACCTGATGGCTCATAAAGTTGCCATTTGCATTGCGTGGCGACCAAGATTTTTTAGCTCCGTTTTCATCGTAAGTCCATGTAACGGGTTTGTCTGAGAACATATCACAAGGTGAATGACCGTGCTGCATGGCGGCGGTGTACACAAAGAGTTTAAAGGTCGATCCCGGCTGACGTTTGCCCTGTGCCACTTTGTCGTACTGCCAGTATTTGAAGTTGATGTCGCCCACCCAGGCTTTTACTTCGCCGGTGTTTGGCTCCATGGCTGCGAAACTACAGTGGAGGAAGTGATTCATGTAGCGAATCGAGTCCATCACACTGAGTGTTGTGTCTTTCTCGCCGTTTTTGTAATCAAATACTTTGGTGCGGTGCGGTTTGTTCAGATAATAATCAATAGAATCCGCATCGTTAGGAAATCGTTTCTTTAATGATTTGTAATATTTGGTCTTTTTGGCAATATCTTCTACAAAGTTGACAATGTCTTTGTGATTTTCGTCCTGCCATGGGTTTTGGCCGCGCCAGTGCTCAAAGAAACGTTTCTGAATGACGCGCATTTGCTTATCGACGGCTTCTTCGGCATATTTTTGCATGCGCGAATCAAGAGTGACATAAATTTTCAGACCATCAGCGTAGATGTCGTATCCGTTTTGTACTTCCCAGTCGTGTAAATATTTGTCGAGATAAGCGCGGAAGTGCAGAGCATCTCCATCCAGGTTCTGCTCTTGCTTCATATTCAGCTTGAGCGGCAGGTCTTTCAGCGAATCGCATTCTGTTTTGCTGATTACTTTGTGAGTGAACAGATTTTCTATTACCACATTCCTGCGTTCCAATGAGCGCTTTGGATGCGAGAGCGGGCTGTAGTAAGAAGTTGCTTTCAGTAAGCCAACCAATACCGCCGATTGCTCGTAGTTTAGTTTGGCAGGTGTAGTATTGAAGAACGTTTTGGCTGCAGTATGTATTCCGAAGGCATTACTACCAAAGTCAACGGTGTTGAAATACATGGTAAGAATGTCCTGCTTGCTGTAGAAAATCTCAATTTTTACGGCAGTGGTCCATTCTTTGGTTTTCATCACAATCAGTTTCAGGCCGGGAATGTATCCGAATAAGCCGGTAGAATACTGATTACGTGTTTTGTACATGTTTTTCACCAACTGTTGCGTAATGGTACTTGCACCACGGCTACGACCTTTGGTCATGTCCTTCATGGCTGCCACCACGCCCTGAAAATCGATGCCGAAGTGTTGATAAAAACGTTCGTCCTCGGTAGAAATCAACGTTTTAATTAGCTTGGACGAAATCTCATTGTAGGTGACAGGAGTACGGTTTTCGTGGTAGTATTTACCCAATACTTTGCCATCGGAGCTAATGATGAACGAAGCTTCGCTTTGTTCGGGATGACTGATACTGTGCAAACTGGGCGATTTGCCGAATAACCAAAGAAAGTTGATATCCACCAAAAAGAGGTAGATTATGAATAAAATGATGGATGTGACGAACAGATTAGCCATTTTTCGGTACCAAACCAACCCTTTGTAACGCTGAAGGCGACGCTTGCGCCAGGCAACAAAAGAGGTCCACCAAAGAGCTAACGTTTCAATTAATTTCTTCCACCAGTTTTTTATAAATCCACTTTTTCCGGAGGATTTTGTGTTTTTCAAATACGCCATAAATCAGTTCATCAAATTTGCTGCAAATTTACTGCAAAAGATGGAATTATAAACAAAAAACGGTTCAAAGAACTCGAATTCTAATGTTTGTTAACCATAATGAGCTGCCGATGGAACTATTGGCGATGGCTCAACAATAAAAAAGCCCTGAATCAAAGTCGATTCAGGGCTTTCAGTATTTGAATGTTGGTATTATAAACCAAACTCGGCTTTAATGTCGGCTACCTTGTCAGTCTTTTCCCATGTGAAAAGTTCTACTTCGCAGCTAAATACGTTGCCATTTCCATCTTTGAAGGATTTGGTAACGGTTTTAGGCTCACGACCTACATGACCGTAAGATGCAGATTCTTCGTAAATTGGATTACGCAGTTTCAGACGTTCTTCAATCGCTTTCGGACGCATGTCGAATAGCTTTTCAATTTTGGTTGCAATCTCGCCATCAGTCAATTGTACCTGTGCAGTGCCGTAAGTGTTTACATACAGGTTCATTGGTTTAGCTACCCCAATCGCGTAAGCAACCTGAACCAACACTTCGTTAGCCAATCCGGCTGCCACAATGTTTTTGGCAATATGACGGGCTGCATAAGCGGCTGAGCGGTCTACTTTGGATGGATCTTTACCCGAGAATGCTCCACCACCGTGTGCACCTTTACCACCGTAAGTATCCACAATGATTTTACGTCCGGTCAACCCTGTATCGCCGTGAGGTCCGCCGATAACGAATTTTCCGGTTGGGTTAACGTGCAGCGTATAGTCACCTTTGAAAAGTTGAGCAAACTGAACATCCAAAGCCTGAACACGAGGAATCAGAATGTTTTTTACATCTTCGCGGATGGTGGAAAGCATTTCCTCGTCAGCTTGTTCCTGTGTTTTGTTAGCCGATGGCTGCACAAAATCGTCGTGTTGTGTAGAAACTACGATGGTATTTACCTTTACGGGCTGGTTGTTATCGTCGTATTCGATGGTCACCTGCGATTTTGAATCGGGGCGGAGGTAAGTCATCACTTTTCCTTCGCGACGGATAGCTGCCAATTCTTCTACCAAAGCGTGAGAAAGGTCAAGCGCAATTGGCATCAGGTTTTTGGTTTCGTTGGTAGCGTAGCCAAACATCATTCCCTGGTCGCCGGCACCCTGATCCATTGGATTGGCGCGTTCAACGCCCTGGTTGATATCGCTCGATTGTTCGTGCAACGCGGAAAAAATTCCACACGCATTTCCGTCAAACATGTATTCGCTTTTGGTATAACCAATGCGGTTGATCACGCGGCGAGCCACTGACTGAACGTCGATATATGCATTGGATTTTACTTCGCCTGCCAATACCACCTGTCCGGTAGTTACCAGTGTTTCGCAAGCTACTTTTGAGTTTTTATCCAGTGCCAAAAAGTTGTCCAGAATGGCGTCGGAAATTTGATCGGCTACTTTGTCAGGATGTCCTTCTGAAACCGATTCGGATGAAAATAAATATCCCATATACAATTGATTAATTGAATAATTAATAATGAATAATGGAGACGATTTTGGGGACTAAATTGCTGAAAGGGATGGAAATGAATTTACCATTTAGCATTTTTTTCTGTGGTTGCAAGCAGTCCAAATTTCTCCACATTGTTTTTTACGGCTGCAAAGTTACATATTCTGTTTCGAATGACAAAATAATGCAATAAAAACCATATGTAAGTTTGAGGAAATGTGAATTTTGTACCTCAAACTTACATGTGGTGGTATGAAAGTTTATTCGATAACTGTGAGGAAATCTTCTTTCGGATGTCTCACTTTTTTCTGGTTTACCAACCAGTCGTTTTCTTCGTCACGGTACCCAATCGGAAGCAATAAAACTGATTTAAGGCCTTGTTCTTTCAGGTTTAAAATCTGATCTACTTCGGTGTCAACAAAGCCTTCCATTGGAGTTGCATCAATTTGCAGGCTGGCTGCTTCGGCCATCGCAAATCCCATAGCGATGTAAGCCTGACGGGCTGCATGCTCGAAATTTTCGGATGCCGGGCGGTTGAGATAGCGGGCTTTTAAACGGTCGGTGTACGCATTGTATCTGTCTGTTAGCTGTTCGCGTTCGCGGGTATGATGAGCGTAAATGTTATCAATACGTTCTTCGGTATAATTGTCCCATGCTGCAAAAACCAAAAGGTGTGAGCAGTCGGCAACTATGTCTTGTCCAAAAGATACTTCAGTAATTTTGTTTTTAATTTCCTGATTAGTGATTACGAGCAATTCAAAAGGCTGTAGGCCGGATGAAGTAGGCGCTAACCAAACCGATTCTATAATTTTGTCGACCAATTCGAGTGGAAGTTTTTTAGTTGGGTCGAATTTCTTAGTGGCATATCGCCACTTGAGTGCATCAAGTAATTCCATATTCTGTTTTGTTGTTTCGGGTTTGTGCTAACTAAACACATGAGTGTGTGTTAGAGTTTTTGTGTGAGTCGATAAAAAAGCAGCCGGATAAATTTCTTGCCCGGCTGCTTGGGAATATATATAATTATGCCGGTGATCCGGCGACAATCCGTTGATTATTTGTAGATAAACAAATCTTCAGCACTTTTGCGTACTTTTGGTGCAGCTGCCAGATAATCGTTAGCTGCATCGCGGTAGCCAAGTGGTAACACGGATACAGAGCCAAGATTTTGAGCAGAAAGCCCCAGAATTTCGTCCAATGCCGCTGGGTTGAATCCTTCCATCGGTGTTGCGTCTACTTCTTCAAGGGCTGCAGCTACTGTAGCAACGCCTAACGCAATATAAGTTTGACGCGAAGTCCATGTGAAATTTTGTTGTTCGTCTCCGGCTACAATTCCACCAAACATTCCTTTGAACCCATCCAATGCTTCCAGTGGCATATTGCGGGTGGTAGCAATGTTTTGGATGTATTCGTCCACCTGTTCCTGTGTTACTTTTTTGTTGGCAGCAAATACCAATACATGTGATGACTCTTTAATTTGTGGCTGTTGGCAAGCTTCCGCGAAGATTTTTTCTTTCAATGCCTGGTCGGTGATGACAATCACTTTCAAAGCCTGAAGTCCGAAGGAAGTTGGCGCCAGGCGGATGGCTTCCAGAATTCTGTCTACTTTTTCCTGAGGAACCTGTGTTCCGTTCATTCTTTTGGTGGCATATCGCCAGTTCAGTTTGTCTATTAAGCTCATAATAATAATCTGATAAATATTGTTTGTAGTTTGTTTTGTGTGTATAACGTCAAAAATAAATGTTTGTTCATTTTAGGTGGCCGATTTTTGAATTAAATTTCAATTGCTCTCCAACAGGCTTCAAAAATATCGATTAAATCATTACCGGATAGGTCTTTGTTGGTCGTTCGTTGTTTTTTTACAAGATGATTGATGGGCGCAAATAGCAAACTGTGAAGAATGTCGTTGTGTAGATTTCGAATTAATCCGGCTTTTTTCGACTCATCGAAAAGCTTTTCAAATACCGGGCAGTAGTCAGCTGTTTTTTCTTTGTCCACCTGTGTGATAAGCGGACAATTGGCGAAATTTTCCAGAAAATAATACTCTTCCGGATTTTGTGTAATGTATTGGTAATGATTGAGCCATAATGTTCGAAATGTTCCTTTTGATGGGCTCAGGCCTGTACCTTCTTCGAAATAGGAGTGGCCTATACGTTCTTTGAGATGAATAAACAGCTTATTGATCATATCTGCTTTGTTTTCAAAGTACAGATAGATGGTAGCTGCGGAGACGTCTGCTTCGCTGGCAATTTTTGACATAGAACTTCCCTGAAAGCCATCTGCATTGACTACTTTGATGGCTGCCCTGTAGATTCTGTTTACTTTTTCATCATCTTTTACTCTCATGCTGCAAATATAAATGAATGATTGTTTATTTATAATGCATTTGCAGTTAAAAAGTTCATAGATATCTTCAATCGTCCAATAGATGATGTACAATTGGTATCTTTGATGCCTCATTTTAATGTTTATTCTGTTTTGAATTATTTAGCTCATATCTATTTGTCGGGTTTCAGCTTGTCGGTGCAAACGGGCAACTTTATCGGTGATTTTGTAAAAGGAAAGCAAATGGATGCTTATCCATCCAAAATGCGTCAGGGGATAGTGATGCATCGAAAAATTGATCATTATACCGATCAGCATCCAGTGGTGAAAGAACTTGTACAGTTGTTGCGACCAGAGTTTGGTCGATATTCTGCGATAGTGGCTGATATGTATTTTGATTATTTTCTGGCCAAAAATTTCAAAGTGATTACAGGCGGACGGTCTCTTACTTTGTTTGTATATCGGTTTTATGTGGGTGCATTGCTGCGGTACTGGTTGTTGCCTGAGCGGGTTCGTGGATTTATCTTTCATTTTATTGGAACCAATCGGTTAGGGAAATATGCACATGCCGATGGTTTGCAGGATTCGCTGGAAATAATGGCCCGATACAAAGTATCTGCTCTTGATCCCCATCAAATAGTTGAGTATCTGAAGGCGAATGAAATGGCTTTGGGAAAATATTTTGATGATTTCTTCCCTGATTTACAGAAATATTGCCACCAAATCAGATAATTTTATTTAATTTTAGGCTGATTTTAGTTTGAATTTATTGTCTGGAGGTATGAAAGAGAAATTGTTACATTATTGGCTATTGATGATAAGCGGGCTGGTTGGTGTTTCTACGGCTTCTGGCCAAAACTGGTCGTTTGTGAAGGAGAAAAATGAAGTGAAAATATACACACGACCGATGGAGGGGAGTGGATTGAAAGCCTGTAAAGGTGTAGCGGATATAAATGCAACGGCGCTGGAGGTTTATACTTTGGTGGAGGATTTGAATCATACGGAATGGTGGGACGAAAATTTGAAGATTAAAAAGATGTTTTTCTATGAAAAGAATAAACGGGCTCGCTATTATTTGCAGTATAATTTGCCTTATCCTTTGGTTGATAGAGATTTAATTGCTGATGTGTCGGTGCGGGCTGACTTTGATAATAATGTTTTCAAAATTTATGCTAAACCTGTATCAGGTCTTGTCGCGTTAAAGAAGAATTTTGTTCGGATTCAGGATTATCAGCAAAGTTGGACAATTACTGCAAACGATGCCCATTCGGCGCATATTGAAATGGAATGTTTGCTCGATCCGGGTGGAGTTGTGCCGGATTGGTTGATTAATATGGTGATGGTAAATTCTCCTTCAAACTCCATTAATAATATTCGTAAGCAATTGGAGAAAAATAATAAGCCCCACTGAAAATGATTCAGCAGGGCTTGTTTGATATATGATTGATACTTGTTTTAGTTGGTGCTTCGGCTGTCTTTCACTACTACGTCGTGAGCTCCACCTTCGATAATAGAAGTGGAAGACACAAGAGTGATTTTCGCATTTTGTTGCAGATCTTCAATGTCGATCACCCCACAACTGCTCATTGTAGCTTTGATTTTAGCTAGCGTAATATCCAGGTTGTCTTTCAGTTTACCTGCATAAGGCACAAAACTGTCCACGCCTTCTTCGAATTTTAAGCCTTCGCTACCACCAGCATCATAACGTTGCCAGTTGCGGGCACGGTTGGAACCTTCGCCCCAATATTCCTTCATGTAGTTGCCGTTTACCATCAGTTTGCGGGTTGGACTTTCGTCGAAACGAGCGAAATAGCGTCCCATCATCATGAAATCAGCGCCCATTGCTAGTGCCAATACCATGTGATAATCCTGCACAATACCGCCGTCCGAACAGATTGGAACGTAAATTCCTGTTTCAGCAAAATATTCGTCGCGGGCTGCTGCTACTTCGATAAGTGCAGTAGCTTGACCGCGCCCGATCCCTTTTTGTTCGCGGGTGATACAGATTGAACCACCTCCTACACCCACTTTTACAAAGTCGGCACCAGCTTTGGCCAGGTAAAGGAATCCATCACGGTCTACCACGTTTCCGGCACCCACTTTTACGTTTTCGCCAAAATTGGTTTTGATGTACTCCAGCGTTTCTTTTTGATATTCTGAAAAACCATCAGAAGAGTCCAGGCACATAACATCTACACCTGCTTCGATCAGAGCTGGAACGCGTTCTTTGTAGTCGCGCGAGTTGATCCCTGCACCTACCAGAAGTTTCATATTATCGTCGGATAGTTCGCGAGGGTTTGCTTTGTGGTTTTCGTAGTCTTTACGGAATACGAAATATTTCAGGTTTTGATTTTTATCAATGATTGGCAAACAGTTCAGTTTGTTGTCCCAGATAATATCGTTGGCTTCGGTGAGCGAAATTCCAAATTCTCCGGTAATCAATTTGGAGAATGGTGTCATAAATTCGCTTACTTTTTTGTCGAGGCTGTCGCGGGTGATGCGGAAATCGCGGCCGGTTACAATCCCCAATAGTTTGCCATCAGAAGTTCCGTCATCAGTTACTCCGATGGTGCCGTGGCCGGATACTTCTTTTAGTCTTAAAACATCGGCTAGTGTGTTGTCTGGAGTTAAGTTGGCATTACTTACAACAAAGCCAGCTTTGTATGATTTTACTTTGAAAACCATTTCGGCTTGAGCTTCGATGCTTTGGGATCCGAAAATGAATGAAAGTCCACCATTACGAGCCAGTGCAATGGCCATTTTGTGGTCGGAAACCGACTGCATGATAGCCGAAACAAACGGAACTTGAAGCGAGATCGGTGCAGTTTCCCCTTTTTTAAATTTCACAAGCGGAGTTTTCAGTGAAATGTTGTTGGGAGTATGTTCCTTGGTCGTTAAGCCAGGAATCAGTAGATACTCACTGAAAGTTCTGGAGATGTCGTTTAAAATGTGTGCCATACCGTGTTTATAGAGTTTTTTTGATGAAAAATTTTGCAAAGGTACTCAAAAAACGGATATGTGCCAATAAAAAGGAGAGTGTATCTGTTCCGCATCAAAAGATTTATAAATCTAATTGTTGCAGAACAGATAGGTTCGTTTTAGTATTCAATTCCACGTCGGGCGTTCAATCCTGCATCCACCATGGGGTGTTTGATGTAACGCATTTCGGTTACCAAATCGGCCTTTTCTATCATCCAGTCCGGCGCATTACGACCGGTAAGGATGAGTTCCATGGTGTCCGGTTTGTCTTTCAGGAATGCCTCCATTTGCTCCTGCGATACATGACCCCGATTGAGCACATGGTTGAATTCGTCCACAATCAGGATGTCGTATTTCCCCGATACCATCATTTTGTGTATCATTTTAAATCCGTCGGCTATTTCCTTATCGAGCGCATCGAGTTCTTCCTGATTCATTTCCCAGGTAAACTTGGTATTGGTGGTGGCTCGGGAAATATGAATATTTCCAACATTGGCTAAGGTGGTAAGCTCCCCTGTTTTGCGTGCCTTGAAAAATTGAACAATGGCCACGTTGAAGCCACGCCCGGCGGCTCGAACTGCTTGTCCGAATGCAGCGGTGGTTTTGCCTTTTCCGTCGCCGGTATATACCTGAATTAATCCTTTCATTGATCGTTTTATTTTTGATTTATGTACCGCACTAACAAATGCGCCTAATCGAAAGTTGATGCTTTGTTCGTTTTTTCTGTAAATGAAAAAGCTGGTATTGTCGTTCTTCGTGAATGAGAAATCAATACCAGCTTGTGTATGAATGCATCATCGATCTATTTATTCATCCAGAAATTGCAAATCTTTTGATAGAAAACGGGGTTGGAATAAAAATGAATGTGTGGATAGCCTGCTAAAACATTTTTGCGCTTCAAACCACCTTTCCAGGTACGGGGCCGTTCTGGCTTTTCGATGTGAAATTCTTCAGTATAATTGGGTTGTTCGCTTTCCGTACCAATTAATTTAGAATGGTGAAACTCATGAGCCCGGGTAACTGTTGTGCCCCAATTCACCTGGCAATAACCAAAGTTTTGCAATCTGACGGTCATTTCTGTGTGGCAATTGAACACGCCGCACATAGCGTGAAAATCACCGCCGACGGACTGGATGCCTTGCGTAAGGTACATTAATCCGCCACATTCACCGTAGATGGGCATGCCGTTTTCTGCAGCTTTGGCAACACTTTGTAGCATCGAACTGTTTTGGCTTAATTCAGCTGCAAATACTTCGGGATAGCCGCCACCAAGATAAAGCGCATTGATGCCTGATGGTAATTCTGAATCAGTTAAAGGGCTGAAATAGTAAAGTTCAGCACCATCATTTTCTAATAAATCAAGGTTTGCTTTGTAGTAAAAACTAAAAGCTTTGTCCATGGCCACTCCCAGTTTAAGGCCTGCTAATGGGTGATGGTTGGAAGTGGAAACGGTCGCACTTGTTCGTTTAAATGTACAGACTTTCAGAAGACGTTCAATGTCGCAATGCAGTTCCAGTTGATCGGCAATCAGGTCGATTTTTTGCATCAATTCGTTTATTTCGCCTGCCTGAATAAGTCCCAGGTGGCGGCTGCCCAGTGCAATTTCCGGATTTGGAGGTAAATAGCCGAGGCAGGCTGTGTGGCAATGCTTTTCGATATATTCCTGCAGAAAAGCAAATTGGTCGTCGCTATATACATTGTTGAGAATCACTCCAGCTACTCGTACCCGTTTGTCTAAAGTGACAAAGCCGTTTACAATGGCTGCCACGCTTTGATAAAGTGCCTTGCAGTTGACTACCAGTACAACAGGTAAATCCAGCGAACGAGCAAGTTCTGCTGTGCTTCCATGTGCTTCCATGCCAAGGCCATCGTACATGCCCATTACGCCTTCGATAATGGCAATTTCTTTGGTGTGACTATATTTATTGAAAAGCTGATTTAATGCTGGTTGGCTCATTAAATAGCTATCCAGATTGTGCGAATCGGTAGCTGTGGCGATACTGTGAAATGCCGGGTCGATATAGTCGGGGCCTGTTTTGAAGGGCGCTACACTGTAGCCTTTGCGGCTGAGCAGGCGCATCAGACCAATTGTTATTGTAGTTTTGCCGCAGCCACTATTGGTGCCGGCTATGATAAATCCGTTGTTCATTCGTTGAAAAATATTGAGCGACAAAGATAGACAAATGAAGAATAGTCTTAATACAATTCCTACCTGCTGAAATGAATTTTATGATGTAATTTGATGGTAGTCAAAATGATTTGTAGGGGAAATTGTAACATATATTTTATTGTAGGTAACATATAGTAAAAATAATATTATTTCAAACAGCTCAAATAGCGATAAATGTATTAAAATTTGTAGATTTGTATATCGTACTTTTCCTTAAATCACAATTTTGATATTCAAATTATGAGAATACCTATTAGAATAGGGTTATTACTTTTTACATTGATATATAGTTTCAGTGTTTTTGCTCAAACCGGAACTTTCTATACTACCGACAATGTTTTGTCAAACAGCCTGATCAATTCGATTTATCAGGATAGCCGAAATTATATATGGATAGCCACCGAAGATGGATTGAATAAGTTTGATGGTGTTCGTTTTACGGTGTATCGCAATAACAAAGACGACCGTTCTTCGCTTAAAAACAATTATATCCGAACGTTATTCGAAGATAGTAAAGGGCGTTTTTGGGTGGGTTGTATCAATGGGTTGATGTTGTACAATCGGGCAGAAGACACTTTTACAGAAATTCCCGTGTATTTCCACAATCAGTTGGTGACTCCGCACATTACTTCTATTATCGAAACCCGTGCGGGTGAAATCTGGATTTCTACTTCCGGCACCGGAATTATTCGGTCCACCGATAATTACAAAACTTTCACTGTTGACGATCAGTTGTTTCCGCAGCTGTGTAGTCGTTATTTGGTGGCACTTCACGAAGATAAAAAAGGAAATATTTGGATAGCTTCCGAAAATCAGGGAGTCAATAGATTGAATCCAAAAACGTATGCTATAGATAGTTATAAGACTCCGCTCTCTATTGGTAGCAATCAGATTTCGTCGATTGGTAGCGATGATCAGGACAATATTTATGTGGGAACTCTCACCGGCGGGTTGTTTCGCTTTAATTATAAAAGCTCAAAGTTTGATCAGATTCCCTATATAAATCCTATGGTGACTTTGCCGGTAAAGAGTTTGCTTTTCGACAAAAGCAAGCGTCTGTTGGTGGGAACGGACGGACGCGGTATTAAATACCTGAACAAAGCCACCGGGCGTTTGGAAGATTTTCAAATGTTGTCGGCCATGTTGGATTTTAGCCGAACAAAGATTCATGCACTTTGTCAGGATAAAGTGGGTAATTTATGGACTGGGTTGTTT
>JBJOOU010000112.1:0-6383 GCA_046051105.1 Bacteroidota bacterium | reverse complement strand
GACTACGAGAGGTAGCTATAGTCCGTTTAATTACAAAGATGTTTCGACTCCTGAAAGTGTGAACGATATTCGGGGCTATAGTTTTTATGGCAATATTACTAATGGAACCGGATATATGATTTTTAAATATGCTTTGTCTCAGATTGTTCAGAATGCCGATATGACTTATAGCGGCCGATTCAGGTTGAGCGGTACTCCTGTGAACTGGATTATTTATCGTTTATCAGATGTAATGCTAATGAAAGCAGAAGCCCTTACCCAGCTGGATACGAAGGATGGAAGGAATGAAGTGATGCGACTGGTTAATACATCTTATTTGCGTTCAAATCCAAGCGCCGATTCGTTGTCGGCGAATGCGTATTCGGACAAACAAAGTTTAGAAAAACTGGTACTTCGTGAACGTCAGCGGGAACTAATGTTTGAAGGTAAGCGTTGGTTCGATTTAATGCGCTTAGCACGTCGTAATAATCAGCCATCAGCTATTTTAAGTTACGTGGGTCCTAAATTGAGTGGCAGTTCCATGGGAAAAAATAAAATGAGTGTGATGGATGCGCTTTATATGCCGGTGTCTAAATCAGAGATTGATATCAATCCTGTCACACTTACTCAAAATCCATTTTATACTGATGATAATCTTGAAAAATAGATAATACTTTTACGTTATGAATACAGATATTAAACAATTCTACAAACCACTGTTGTCAGTATTTCTTGTTTGTCTTTTTACACTGCCAATACTCCAATCGTGTCAGGACGAGCCTACGCGCGTCAGCACTTTTGAAAAAGAGATGATGGGGGCTTACCTGCAAGGCCGTCCTGAGGAATTTTCGGAGTTTAAGCGTCTGCTGGATACCACCGAGGTACTTGGTTTGCTAAACGCTTACGGCGAATATACTCTCTTTGCTCCGAATAATGAGGCAATGCGTAGTTTCTACAAACTGAAAGGAAAACGGGGGTTGTCTGACTTCACTGTGGATACTTTAAAGCGTATTGCTTACGACCATATTATTAAAGACTATGAAGTTACAACGGATGAGTTTATCGATGGGTTGATGCCTTATCTGACCATGAGTGAGCGATTTATTGCAACATCATCCGGCGTATTCAATAATAAGTTTGCTTACTACGTAAATAAAACTTCTGCAGTTACCAATAGCGATATCGAAGTAAGTAACGGCATTATTCAGGTTGTGAATCGCGTGATCGACCCATCAACTCTGAATATCGCGCAAGCAATTGCAGCCAATCCCCGATTTTCGATTTTTGCCGAAGCGATGCAAAAAACTGGGTTGATTGATAGTTTGTATCTGACACAAGATAATTCATACGATCCTAAAAAATATCCGAATATAGTAGTTGGGTTTGTTCAAGGAGGAGGTTCTGTTGATGAACTGCCCACTTCGAAAAAATATGGCTATACTGTTCTGGTGGAGAGCGACGAAACTTTAAAGGCCAATGGAATCAATAATTTTGAGGATCTAAAAGCGTACGCAGCGGCACATGTTTACAACGAAGATGCTACCGATGCTCAGGTGAGTGATATCACCGACCGTAGAAATACGCTGAACAAGTTCATGTCTTATCATATGATTAATAAAAAACTGACCTATGTTAAGTTTATTGATGCCTATGATACTAACCATATGTTGAAAACTTTTGATATGTATGAGTATATTGAAACGATGTGTCCGAATACATTAATTGAAGTCAAGAAAGAGCGTTCATCAGGAGAAACCAATCTGATAAATAAGTCTACCGAAACCGGTAATGCTGTCCGTATCATAGCTAAGGATTCAGATGCAGTGAATGGTGTTTATCATGAAATTGATAAAATTCTGGTCTATGATTATAAACAAGCAGGAGAGCTTTCCAGCAAACGAATAAGAATGGACGCAGCTTCATTTTTCCCCGAATTGACAAATAACAATATGCGTTATTATAACCCCAAAAGTCCTCGCTCCTGGGTGTACCCCGAAGGTTATATAAAGAGATTAAAATGTTCTCCGACAACTAATTTTTGTTATCTGAATGCTTGTGATGCTTATTTGGATTACGAAGGAGACGAGATCTATTTGAAAGGGATGTATGATTTCACAATGGAAACACCACCCATACCAGCGGGCACATATGAGATACGTTTTAGTTATCAACCAACGGGAGGTCGTGGGGCTGCTCAACTTTATTGGGATGGCGTTCCATGTGGTATTCCGCTTGATTTACGCATAGCTGCCAATGATCCTTTAATTGGTTATGTGGATCCAGGCACAGATCCTGAAGACCCGCAGGGGTTAGAAAATGATAAGATGATGCGCAATCGTGGATACATGAAAGGGCCTAATACCTATACTGCTGTTGATGGTATTTTTTATGGAGTAACAATAGCTCGAAAGAGCAATCGATCACTTCGCAGAATTCTTGGAACATATACTTTCACAAAATCAAGTACGCATAAGTTTTCAGTGAAAGCCGTTCGTGAAGGGCAGTTTATGATGGATTTTCTGGAGTTTGTTCCTGTGGAAGTAATCGAAAACGAAGGTATTGATTAATAGCACGCTGCTTATTGATATTTAAATAACGATGTAATTAATACAGATGAAAAAAAATATATTTCATACAACTATCATGCTGCTTACAGCCGTTGTGATGTTTGTTTCGTGCACGGATGTGTGGGACGAACATTATAATAATGCTGCAACAGTAAATAAAAATAGTCAGAATATGACTGAGTATATCAACTCGCAATCCAACTTAAGCATTTTTGCAAAGATGCTGCGAATTTCGGGTTACGATTCGATATTAAGCAAATCCCAAACGTATACTGTATGGGCACCTGAAAATGCCGCCCTTCAACAGCTCAATCTTTTGGATACGAACACTGTTACCAATCTGGTCAGAAATCATATCAGTCGATTTGCTTATCCAACTTCAATTATAGATCAGAAAATGATTTATATGCTGGATCAAAAAAACGTGTTGTTCAGTAAAAGTAGCTCAGGATTTACATTCGGAGGAAATCCGTTGCGATCCGCCAATTCGGATATTGCAGTAAAAAACGGGATTTTACACACCATCGATGGATATGTTCCTTATAAATTAAATATATGGGAGTATATATTGGCCACCCCTGGGCTTGACTCGCTTCGGAATTATCTGAATGGTCAGAGTGTTTATAAATTTGATCCAACTAAGAGTGTTGAGATTGGAACTAATAAATACGGACAGTCGATTTATGATTCTGTTATCGTATTTTCCAATCCTATTCTGGATAAAATTGGTGCAATACAAGATGAAGATAGCGTATTTACAGCTATTCTTCCGAATAATATTGGATGGAATAGGGCCTTTGATCGAATAAAATCAGGATATAAAACCTATGGATTGGGAGCTGCGGATTCGACACGCAAATATACTAAAAATGCAATGGTACAAAATCTGATGTTTAAAACGTCTGTTGCTGATACCACAGGCATTGCATCGCTGACAACTACAACAGGATCGGTTATTTCAAAGCCCGGATATTTATTTACAGCTAGTCAAAAAGCCGAGCTAAGTAATGGGTATGCCTATGTGACAGATTCGTTGCGTTTTAAAGCGGCCGATTCGTATCAAAGACCAATTGTAGTCGAAGCCGAGAATTCTACTTATGGACGATCGTACTCTACTGCACTGGCTACGTTGAATGTGCAAACCAGCCTTGGTACTCAGTTTAGTGGGATGGTATCCAACGATAAGTATTTAGTTGTTGTGCCTACTACTGTAAATGATAATAGCCCTGATACAGTTACTTTCCCAATACCCAATACGTTATCTGGGAAATACAGAATTTATTGTGTGTTTCTGCCAACGAACATAGCGGAAGTTAGCTCCGCGAAAACGAATAAAGTAAAATTCTTGTTTTCGTACATGGATAGTCAGAACAATGCACCGGTTTTTGTGAAAGATAGAGCAATTGTAGCTGGAAATAAAATTGCAACCGCTGCGACATCTGCTCCTGTTATTTATACAACTAAAGTGAATCAGATCACTAAAATGCTCGTTACAGAATATACCTTCCCCTATTGCAACTTATACAATCCATCGTTGCCAACATCAAGTATTACCACCCGATTGAAAGTGATAAGTGCTTCTAAAATTGTAGATGAGGTGAAAGGGTTGAGTGATCGTACCATGCGGATTGATTGCATAATACTGGAAGCTGTACAGTAATTTTCGGAACTAATAGATATAAATGAAAATATATACAAATGAGATCATCAAGTAAAAACATATATTCAAAACGTCTTATGTCTTTTGGCCAAAGAACAGGAGCTATTGTGCTTATGCTGATGTGTGCAGTTGGGCTTTTTGCTCAACATACATATACCGTTCGTGGATTTGTATGTGATGCGCATACGAGAAAACCTCTTGCAGCAGCTCAGATATCGGTTCTTAATAACGTTCAGTCGGCTTCGAGTGACGATAAGGGCAGTTTTAAGATTGTACTATCGTCTCCAACGGCTATTTTGCAGATAAAGGCGTTTGATTACAATCTGGCGGCTGTAGCCTGTAGGGGCAATGACTCCATCGTTGTGAAATTATATCCCGACGTTTTCGGTAATTATTACAAAAATGTGGAGGGCTTGACCGGAATGACTCCTGCCATTTCTGCCACGAATTCAACTGTCGGGAGTGTGAATGTGTCTAAAAGTAACGCATTTACGGCAGATCAGTTGTTACTGACTGAGATGGGGGGCGATACCCGTTCTGTAAGTCGGTCAGCACAAATTGGACAGGGGGTAAGTTCTTTTATAAGGGGGCTAAATTCCGTTTTTGCGAATGCACAACCTTTGTATGTAGTAGATGGTGTGATATGGAACAACTTCTACGATGTAGTTTCTCTGCATCAGGGATTGCAGCTTAATCCTTTGACTAATATTGATATGGATGATATTGAGAGCATTTCGGTGGTGAAAGACGGGACGAGTTTATACGGAACCAAAGGCGCCAATGGTGTGATTTTGATAAAAACCAAACGAGCTAATGAAATGGCAACCAGGATTGATTTTAGTTCTGTAACTGGCTTAAGTGCTATTCCATCATCCTTTCCAATGCTGAATTCTTCTGATTACAGAATTTATGCTTCAGAGATGCTGTCGGGGGCAGGTTACAGTAACGCTGAAATATCTCAGATGGCATTTTTGAATGACGATAAAAAACGCACTACTTACAACCAATATCATAATAATACTGATTGGACAAAGGAAGTGTACCGCAAAGCGGTTTCGCAATCATATTCTATTAATGTAAGGGGAGGTGATGAAAAAGCACTGTACTACTTTGCTCTTGGCTATACCAAAAATAACGGGGTTGTGAAGAGCACAGATTTTCAGCGCTATACGCTAAGATATAACGGAGATATTAATATGACAAGGAATATAAAACTTGCTGTTAATGTTGGTTTTGCTCGTGTCGACCGAAATGTGGTGGACGATGGTACTGACGCTTATTCTTCTCTAACATGGCTTAGTAAAATCAAGTCCCCCATATTTGGCCCTAATACATTTACATTTGCAGGTGATAGAACGACAGAATATGCATTTGTTGATTTCTTCAATATTGGAAATCCTTCAGGGTTGATAGATAAGCTGACCAATACGGTTAAGCAGAATAATTTCAACATAACCTTGAAACCCATTTGGCAGCTTTCAAAAAAATGGCAGCTTTCGACCAATTTTGATTATGCGTTGAATAAGATTAATGAAGATAACTATCGTCCAAAGGACTACACCACTGAAAAATTTGTTGATGGTATTGGCCTGACTCATAATTCGAGAGGGAGTCAGGTGATTCGTAATACATCTGTTTTCAATGATTTGCGAGGTGTTTATACGACTAAGATCGATAAGTTTGATTTTGTTGCTCTTGCCGGCAATCGTTTCAGAACGAATCGGTTCGAGTCAGATTATCTGGTAGGCTATAATTCCGGATCAAATACATCTATTAATCTTCCCGGAAGCTTTTCATATTTACGTTCAGATGGCACAAACAATAACCAGACTACCATCTCAAACTATTTAAATTTGGATTGGACATACGATAATCGCTATTACCTTACAATGACCACATCCTTGGATGCTTCTTCGCGTTTTGGCTCGCAAACTCAGTCTGGATTTTCTGTGTTGGGAGTTGACTGGGCTGTTTCTCCCGCAGTAAGTGCTTCATGGTTAGTTAGCTCTGAGCAGTTTATGAAAAAGGTTCGGTTGGTGAACCTGCTCAAATTGAGGGCGGGTTATGGTATTACCGGAAATGACGATATCAAAGATTATCAAACGGAAGCCTATTTTACAGGTGTACGTTTTAAAGGTGTCTACAACGGAATGGTTTTATCTAATCTTGCTAATCCG
>JBJOOU010000111.1:0-7528 GCA_046051105.1 Bacteroidota bacterium | reverse complement strand
GTCGCCGGATTTTTTCAGGATCGTTTGGGGCCTAACCGTGCGGGTATTTTCGGATTACTGCAACCAGTAGCCGACGGTTTAAAACTCTTTATGAAAGAAGAGTTTATGCCGGCCAATGCAGATAAAGTGCTTTATATTCTTGGTCCTTCGCTTACTATGTTGGTGGCTTTGCTTACCAGTGCTGTGATTCCCTGGGGCGGCACCATCGAAATAGGTGGAAGCTCATTTGCGTTGCAAATGGCTGATATCAACATCGGTATTCTTTATGTTTTTGCCGTCGTGTCGGTGGGCGTTTATGGAATTATGATTGGGGGCTGGGCCTCGAACAACAAATATGCCCTGATGGGAGCCGTGCGCGCTGCTTCGCAAATGATTAGTTACGAGTTGGCCATGAGTTTGTCGATTATCACCATTGTAATGACCAGCGGTAGCCTAAGCCTGAACGAAATTGTCAATCAGCAACAGGGGGTATTGCATTGGAATGTGATTACACAACCTATTGGTTTTGTGGTGTTTCTGATTTGTGCATTCGCAGAATGTAATCGCCATCCTTTCGACTTGCCGGAATGTGAAACCGAATTGATCGGTGGATATCACACCGAATATAGTTCGATGAAACTCGGGTTCTATCTTTTTGCCGAATACATCAATATGTTTATTTCATCGGCCATGATTTCGTCGCTCTATTTTGGAGGTTACGATGTACCGTTTATCCACGACATGGGCTTATCGCACAACCTGGTGACGATCATCGGTACTTTAGGTTTGTTCCTGAAAACGTCTTTCTTTATGTTCGTATTTATGTGGGTTCGCTGGACATTACCCCGCTTCCGTTACGACCAGTTGATGCGTTTCGGATGGAAAGGGCTGATGCCCTGGGCTATTGCTAATATGTTGATCACCGGATTTGTTTATATGCTGATTAAGAATAATTTTTTTGATTTTCTAACAAAATAAGATGAACCAGGATACAAAAAAAATATCGCTCACCAATCGTTCGAAAGTTGTTTCGAACAAAAAGATGACGCTATTGGAACGTTTTTATCTGCCAGCTGTATTGAAAGGGATGCGCATCACCTTCAGTCACTTTTTCAGAAAAGAAACGACTATTCAATATCCCGAAGTGGAGCGTCCGTTTTCGGATATCTACCGTGGAATGCATGTACTGAAACTGGACGATCAGGGTCGCGAACGCTGTACAGCGTGCGGACTTTGCGCTTTGTCCTGTCCTGCAGAAGCCATTACGATGATTGCTGCCGAACGCAAACCGGGTGAAGAAAACCTGTATCGCGAAGAGAAATATGCTGCGACTTACGAAATCAATATGCTGCGCTGTATTTATTGCGGAAACTGCGAATCGGCTTGTCCGAAAGAAGCAATTTTCCTAACCAAACGGATAGTACCCAGTGAATACAAACGTAAAGATTTTGTGTACGGAAAAGATGTTTTGGTAGAAAAACCGAACGAACGAATCGATGTTTCTATCCGTCAGACCGAAGCTGTAAAAGCATTTAAACAAGACAAAACGCAAGAACACAATAATTAGCCTCTCCCCAGCCCTCTCCTCAGGAGAGGGAGTAGGATAGTTTTCTTTGTAAACTATCTTAAGTCCCCGCAAGGGGGATTTAGGGGGCTTTAAATAATAAAATATATGCTTACTCAATATCTATTTTTCTTTCTCAGCTTTGTGGCCATCGTGTCGGCACTGATGGTGTTGCTGTCGAAGAAGCCGATTCACGGGGTGCTTTATCTTACACTCACTTTTTTCACGCTGGCAGGTCATTACATCTTGCTGAATGCGCAGTTTCTGGCCGTGGTACATATTATAGTATATGCAGGGGCCATTATGGTGCTGTTTCTTTTTACGGTGATGTTGCTCAACCTGAATATGCAGGGCGAATTTGCGAAGCCGGGCATTGCCAAAATCATTGCAGCCATTGCAGGCGGAATGTTGTTTCTGGTACTTATCGGAGCGCTTAAATCGTTTGATGTAGCAACCGTTGGCAATCCGGAAGCCACACAAATCGGATTGGTGAAAAATCTGGGAAAAGTGCTGTTCAGTCAGTATATGCTGCCTTTCGAGTTATCGTCGGTTTTGTTCCTTTCGGCCATGGTGGGTGCAGTTATGTTGGGTAAAAAAGATAATAATTGACCCCTAACCCCTAAAGGGGAAAAGGAATCATTTATTCTTTTACTTAAAGTTGTATTTTAGATAGAATTAATATAAATCAAAACTAACTCTAAAATCCCTTCAGGGCTGGAGTCATTTATTATGGATCTAATTCAAACAATACCGTTGCAGTATTACATCATCTTTTGCTCGGCGCTATTTTCAATTGGCGTTATCGGGGTGCTTGCAAAACGTAATGCGCTGGTGATTTTTATGTCGGTAGAGCTGATGCTGAATTCGGCCAACCTGTTGCTGACGGCTTTTTCAGCTTATCGCAACGATGCTGCCGGACAGATTTTCGTGTTTTTTATTATGGTGGTGGCAGCTGCCGAGGTAGCCATTGGGCTGGCCTTGCTGGTAGTGGTGTACCGATCGACCAAAACAATCGATATTAATGCGTTGAACAGACTTAAAAACTAATTGACAATTGATAGTTGATAATTGACAATTCATTTTCAACTTTCAACTTTCAACTTTCAACTTCAATATGGAACTATTATCAATTTTATTACTCGTATTTCCGTTGATCGGATTCCTGATACTGGGGCTTACGCAGAAGCGACTGGCACCTTGTACGGCAGGTATTCTCGCATCGGTGATGATTTTTATCAATTTCGTGATGGCCAGTGTGCTGTTGAATTTTGTGACTTCTACCGGACAATCCGTTCAGGTACAGTTGTTCGACTGGATTAAATTTGCTGACGTAAATATCCCGTTTGCACTTACCGTAGATCGCTTGTCGGCCTTGATGCTGATGATTATCAATGGTGTGGGACTTTTAATACACATCTATTCCATTGGCTACATGAAGGGCGATGAAGGGATGAACCGTTTCTTCTCGTACCTCAACCTGTTCGTGTTTTTCATGCTGATATTGGTATTGAGTTCCAACTATTTGATGGTGTTTATCGGTTGGGAAGGCGTTGGACTTTGCTCGTACCTGCTGATTGGTTTCTGGTTTAAAGATCATGCCAACAACGATGCTGCCAAAAAAGCATTTATTATCAACCGTATCGGCGACCTTGGGTTTCTGATAGGAATGTTCCTGATATTTACCACTTTCAAAACGCTTACTATTAGCGAGGTTTTGGCAAAAGCCTCGGCTCTTCAGTCGGGCGATCCCACACTGTTGCTGATTACCCTTTGCCTGTTTATAGGAGCTACCGGTAAAAGTGCACAGTTGCCTTTGTTTACCTGGTTGCCCGATGCGATGGCGGGTCCTACTCCGGTATCGGCGCTAATCCACGCTGCAACGATGGTGACAGCCGGTATTTATCTGGTAGCACGTTCGAGTGTGATGTTTGTGTTGTCGCCGATCACGATGAATATGATTTTGGTGGTGGGTGCTGCCACAGCCGTGGTGGGTGGGTTGATTGCCATTCGTCAGTACGATATTAAAAAGGTGTTGGCCTATTCTACCGTAAGTCAGTTGGGCTTCCTGTTTATGGCGCTCGGACTGGGTTCGTTTACCGGAGCCATGTTCCACCTTACTACGCATGCTTTCTTTAAAGCACTTTTGTTCCTCGGTGCCGGCAGTGTGATTCACGCTTTGGGTGGCGAGCAGGATATTCGCAACATGGGCGGACTTCGCAAGAAGATTCCTTTCACCTTTGCCTTGTTTATTATTGGTACAATTGCCATTTCGGGTATTCCTCCGTTTGCCGGATTCTTTTCGAAAGAGCAAATTCTGACAGCCGCTTACGAACACAGCCTGCCGATGGGTATTCTGGCTACCGTGATATCGCTGCTGACTACTATTTATATGTTCCGCCTTTTGTTTGTGGTATTCTATAAAAAGGAAAGCAAAGCAGTTACAGACAATCACCACGTACACGAGTCACCTAAAATTATGACGCTACCGATGGCGGTACTGGCAGTACTATCGGTGGTGGCCGGATTTGTACAGTTCCCGAAATTGCTGGGACATTTCGAAGCCTTTGGCGATTATTTAGCACCTGTGTTCGAAAAAGCGCATCAGCTGGTGCCCAGTGGAGCACACGAAATGGATTTCAAAACCGAAGTGATGATTATGGTATTGCCGCTGGCTATTATTGCTTTGTTGGTATTTGTAACTTATAAAGCCTACGCCAACGATAAAGCGCTGACCGAATCGAAGGGCATTTCCAAAGTATTCGAAGGGAAATTCTATTTTGATGAAATATACGACTTCCTGATTGTAAAACCACTGGGAGCGATTTCCGATTTCTTCCGCGGCTTTGTAGACCAAACCATTATCAACGGACTGGTGAATGCAGTGGGTAACGGCACTCTGAATGCCGGGAAACAGCTTCGCCGCCTGCAAACGGGTAACGTCGGTGTGTATGTTATGCTTATGGTGTTCAGCATTATTGCCATTTTATTCTTTAATATTTTATTCTGAGACAGATGATTATATTAGTTTTAATACTCTTGCCTCTGTTGACTTCGTTGTTGCTCTTTACCGGGAAATTCCGTCGTCAGGCAAAAGCGTTTGCGCTGGTTGCATCGCTTATTAATTTTGTGCTGACCATCATAGCCGGTTATGCGTTTGTGTTTGCCGATGACAAAGTACTTTCGTACGACCTCAATCTGAAGCAGCTGCTCGATATGGACATCATCCTGCACATGGATGCGATTTCGCTGGTGCTGGTTATGCTTACCAACTTGCTGATACCGATCATTATTGCTTCTACGGATAAACGCGAAGGAAGAACTCATTCGTTTTACGCACTCATTTTTCTGATGCAAATGGCGCTGGTGGGCGTGTTTACTGCTTCGGAAATGATTTTGTTCTATATCTTCTGGGAACTGGCATTGATGCCTATCTTCTTTATCACAGCTACCTGGGGAGGTGAAAACAGAAAAAAAATCACTGTAAAATTCCTGATTTATACGATAGTAGGTAGCTTTGCTATGCTGATTGCTATTTTGTATCTCTATACGCTGACTCCTGCACCGCATTCGTTTAGTTTCGAAGCCTTGTATCAGCTGCATTTGCCGCTTGAAGTTCAGATTCCGGTGTTTTTGGCTTTCTTCCTGGCTTTTGCCATCAAAATTCCGTTATTCCCATTTCATTCATGGCAGGCCGAAACCTACAATGTTTCGCCGGTACAGGGCTCAATGTTGATGGCTGGTATTATGCTAAAAATGGGATTGTATGGTATTTATCGTTTCCTGTTGCCATTCTGTCCTGACGTGGTAGCCAGTGGCTCGTTGATCTTCCTACCGCTCATCGTTTTCGGAGTTGTATATGCAGCCATTATTGCTATTAATCAGCCTAACCTGAAGAAGTTGATTGCTTTTGCGTCGCTTTCGCACGTGGGTGTGATTGCGCTGGGTTTATTAAGCAACAGTGTTTATGGTATTCAGGGTGGGGTGTTGCAAATGTTCTCGCACGGGGTGAATGTGGTTGGATTTTTCCTTTGCTACTATATGATTGTAAAACGTACCCGTACGGACGTGATTGCTGATTTGGGAGGAATTGCTCAACAGGCGCCTAAGTTTGCGACTATCTTCCTGATTATTGTGCTGGCCAACGTGGCTTTACCATTAACCAACAGCTTTGTGGGCGAATTTCTGATTCTGATGGGCGTGTTCCAGTTTAATAAAACCCTAGCAATCGTGGCCGGACTCACTGTAATTCTGGGTGCTGTGTATATGCTCAAGATGTATCAGAAAGTGATGTACGGAAAGTCATCTGAAGCCACCGAAGGATTTACCGACCTTACGTTGAGTGAAATTTTACTCTTTGTTCCGATTATTATCAGCATCTTTCTGGTGGGTGTTTATCCGTCGTTTGTATTGCAATTGCTCGAAACCACCATTAAATAATAGACCGAAAAAGTTATGTACGCTATAATTACCATTTTTATTACTGCGCTGATTGTTCTCTTTTTAGGTACACTCAATCTTAAAAAGCCTTTGCTGCCGGTTATCTTTACGGGACTTGCCGTGGCTTTAGTAATCAACTTCTTGGGGTGGAATCAGTCCGTGCATTTATACAACGAAATGTATATTGCCGACAATTTTAGTATTGCCTTCAACGGAGTACTTATTTTTACCACACTGATGGTGTTTTTGTTTGCTCCGGTGTATTATAAGCCGGTAAAACGTCCGCTCGAAGATGTGTATGCGCTCATTTTGTTTGCCTTGATCGGCTCGTTGATTATGACGGCTTTTGGCAATATGCTGATGCTGTTTATCGGATTGGAAACGCTTTCTATTTCGCTGTATATTCTGGCAGGTAGCAAAAAGTTCGACCCCAACTCCAACGAGGCTGCCATGAAATACTTCCTTACCGGTTCGTTTGCGTCGGGCTTTCTGCTGTTTGGAATTGCATTGATTTATGGCGCTAGCGGTTCGATGAATTTGGCCGATATTCATAGCTATGTGGTGGCTCATACGCAAAATATGCCGGGTATGTTGAGTATTGGTTTGTTGTTGCTTGCCATTGGTATGACCTTCAAAATCGGTGCAGCACCTTTCCACTTCTGGGCGCCCGACGTATACGAGGGTTCACCTACATTGATTACGACTTTTATGGCTACCGTGGGTAAAGTGGCTGCTATTGCGGCTTTCTTCCGTCTGATGAATTCGAGCTTTGCCGAAATTCCGCAGTTGTGGAAAACCACACTTACCGTGTTTGCCATTGCTACCATTCTGATTGGTAATCTTTCGGCATTCTACCAGGACAATGTAAAACGTATGTTTGCCTACTCGGGTATTGCTCATGCGGGATATATGCTCATTGCGGTGATTACTCTGAAGGACGGTGCCGCCGGGGCGCTTTTGCTCTACACCATGTCCTACACCATTGCTACTATTACTGCTTTTGCGGTGTTGATTCTGGTGCGCGAAGAAACGGGTACCTTCTCCATCAAAGCTTTTAAAGGACTGGCTAAAACCAATCCGGCAGAAGCATTTGCGATGACTATTGCCATGCTTTCGCTGGCAGGTATTCCTCCTTTGGTGGGGTTTGCAGCTAAATACAATTTGTTTGTTGCTGCTATCGAACAAGGGCATTTACCGCTGGTAATTGTGGCCATCGTGAGTTCTATGATCAGTGTTTATTTCTATATCCGTCCGGTTGTTGCGATGTACTTCAATCCGGCTCCCAAAGACATTAAAATCGACTCCAACCAGAATTACCGCTTGCAGATAACCGTCGCTGCCATTTTGATGATTCTGCTCGGTCTGGTTCCGGGGTTGATTATCCATCTTATCTGATCTTTCTAATTTAACATGAATATAAAAGCCTGTTTGTCGCGATGACAAACAGGCTTTTGAATATTGGATCGAAATGAGTTTAGAATCTCTTCTTTACAAATACAAGTAATCCGTCAGGTATCACCTCTACTTTTATTTCCTTTCCTTCCTGAA
>JBJOOU010000110.1:0-7555 GCA_046051105.1 Bacteroidota bacterium | reverse complement strand
TAGTTTCAGGGAATCGAAGCTTGTTTAATTCTGAAGAAGTTATTGTTCGTATCGAGTAACCTGTAGAAACTACAATTACCCCACGAAGCAGGCTTATCGGCAATGTACATATCTTCGCCGGTATCGTTACTTACCCATGGGCGAATCATCGATTGCCATTGTTGTATACGGGCTATGCTTTTGTCCACATAAAACAAATCGTTTGCTGCGCCACACAATTCGCGCAGATAACCCGTATACAAAGCCTTGTAAGCAGGCACCGCCAGAATTTTCGTAGTTAACGGATACGAGGCATTTCCCCATGCAAGCGGATCCTGACGGCCGGCATCGGAAACAATGGCCGATGTACCAAGGGTGTTGTCGTAGTCGAACGGAATAAAATAAAATTTTCCGGTCGATGATGAGAAATACAGATAAAAGTTATTCTTATTGCACCAATAATCGTCCCACATGCCACAAACCACATTTACAGCATAGGTTTTCAGGAACAGAGGCACATCCATTTTTGTTTCAATCCATGTTTTAAAATCGTCGCCGGTACGGCTATTCAGGTTGGTTATAAAGTCGGCAAGCTGAGTGCGAGCCTGAGTCAGTTTCGAAGTGGCGGTTTTTAAATCATACACCGGTGTATATGTTTCGCTCAACGTAATTCGTTCAGTATCCATGGCACTTACGTTAGCCGAAACAAGGTCGGCTCCATAGTTGGCTTTCCATAAAAAGCCCGATGCATCGGCAAAATTGCTTATGCGCACTTTCAGATAGTCTTTATCCACAGGCTCCACCATCTGATACACCCCGTAATATATGGTATCAGGATCTTCTTTTATCTTTATCTTCAGCCGACAATAGCTCGACTGGGGTGCAGTCCACACGCCATACCGTTCGAAAAGATCGTAACAATACACTTCGCGCACATAACTGGCATCGTCTTTAAACCATTTCAGGTTCACTTTATCAATTCCGGCCATTTTCTGATCTTTGACGTATTTACCAAAGTTTACAGCAAAACTGGCATGATGCCAAACCGGACTTAGCGGTGAGTGCATTTCCCCGGTCGAGCCTTCAGGTCGCCGGCGGCTTGTATTTCCCCGCAAACGCAACCCTACATCGGCCAATGACAAATGCTTTCCGTCGCGCTCGAAACGGAAACCGGAATGCACATATTCTTCGTTGTTCGGGTTCTGATCGTAGTCGGCCAAAAATCGGTTCCACTCATCTGTACTTACTACTATTGTAATTGTCGGGAGGGCGGTAATGTCGTACACATAAGCAGTCCCTTTTTCGGTAATAGTATCGGTCGTGTGCGTCGTATCCGGAGGCACTACGGTATCGGTATCGGCTGTATCTGTGCTATCGGTGGTATTGTGCGAGGTATCGGGAGGTGTAGGGTCGTCGGCTCTGCAACCTGCAAATATCAGAAACAGAACGACAAGAACAAAAAGGTAGATTTTCGACATCGGGTTTGTGTGTTTTTTTTACAACAATCGCATTGGTCAGTCTGTTGTAAACGGGTGATTTCGTATTAAGATCGGCACAAAGTTAATCAAAACAGCCTATAACAAACTGCATTCTGATTCTTTCCCTTAAAAGTTTTCCGCAATCGTTTTAAACCAACACCTACCACCATGTATTGGTTCGTGTTCCTGCAATTTCAGCCTGTCAACAAAAGAAACAACGCCGGCAGAACCTATACATTGCTGTACCCTGACCACCTGTATATTCTCTTTCATGGAAAAAAGTCACGCTCCGTCATTCAGGATATACTTATTAGATGAGAAAAATCGCGCGCTGGTTCGACGTGATTTGCAATCACGTCGGAATGGAGTATAAGGACTTTTAGTCCGCCTGTTTCCGATTGACATTGATAAATAGAAAACAAGGATATACAACCTCAAAAGACAGTGAAAGCTGAATTTGTAAATCATCCGGAGAATATTTCAACAGTTCGGTGATTGAAAATGTCGGGGAAAGGGATAACAGGAAATAACAATTGTCAGGTTAGAAATAAGAAATTAGCGCATTATAAATGCTTATACCCCATTCCGACGTGATTGTAATTACTCCCTTCGGTCATGACCGTTGGTTCACGTCGAACAATGCCAGATTTATGCAAATAATGAGATATTGGGAAGCATTGGGGAAGTTTAGCGAAATCACATCATATACTAAAACCAAAAGCAGTTTATACCAGCCAATAACCCGGAAGACAGAAAATAGATTTCTATCTTCCGGGTTTATTTTTTCGAAAAATATTCCTACCAACAGATCAATAAACGAAAGATAGGAATATACAATAAGTCGAAAGTGATTTTATGTCAACAAATCTAAATTAAAACGCTTCGTGTCACGTACAAAAGATAAATTGGCGTATTTTTGTAAGAATATAACTCATTTTCTGTATAAATTCATTTTTACGAAAATATTAATCAATTGGCAATGAAACGCATTTATTTTGCTCTTCTACTAGCATGTGCAGCAAACTTTTCGCATGCAAATCTACTTTACGACATCACCGACGGGAAATTCCGGGCAAAAGGCATCAATATGCCCAACTCGATGAACGACGGCGAGTCATACACCCTCCTGGTCGACAACAAGGCAGTGGTGAAATACAGTTACAAAACCGGCGCAACGCTCGACACCTTGTTTAGCATCACGAAAGTAAAAAAATCGCCGATCAAACAAATTTCCGGCTACCTGCTGAGTCCCAACGAAAACAAATTATTGGTGTACACCAATGTAAAATACCGTTACCGCCGTACCTTCACGGCCGACTACTACGTATACGATCTGAAACGCAACGAAATAAATCCACTTTCGGAAAACGGACCACAGGAAGTGCCCCTCTTTTCGCCCGATAGCCGCTACATCGCTTTTGCCCGCGAAAACAATCTGTACCTCAAAAAGCTGGATTTCAATACTGAAAGTGCCATCACTACCGACGGAAAATTTGGTAGCATCATCAACGGAACCCCCGACTGGGTGTACGAAGAAGAATTTGAATACACCCGCTTCTTCGAATTCAGCCCCGACAGCAAAATGGTGGCCTTTGTACGTTTCGACGAATCGAAAGTGCCTCAATACAGCTTTCCGGTGTATAAAGATCCGTCCAAACCAGCCGACGAACTCACTCTCTATCCTTCCACCTACCAATACAAATACCCCAAAGCCGGCGAAACAAATTCGACAGTAAGTGTGTGTGTGTACGACGACTATTACAAAAACATCAAAACCATCCAACTGGGCGGCGACGAGCAGGATTTCTATATTCCGCGCATTCGCTGGACCAATGCCGTTGATCAGTTGGCCATTTTCAAACTCAACCGCAATCAGAACAAACTGGACATGTATTTCGCCAATCCGAAATCCACTCTTTCGAAGTTGATCTGGCACCAGGAAGACAAGTATTACGTGGACTACCAGAACATTGATTTCATGCGTTTTGCAGCCGACAATAGTTCGTACATCGCAGTGAGCGAAAAAGATGGGTACCGTCATGCGTATCTGTTTGGTATTAACGGTGTGCAGCAAAAACAAATTACCAAAGGCAACTGGGACATTACCGAACTGTATGGCTACGACGAGAAGAAGCAGGTGCTGTATTACCAATCGGCCGAAACTTCGCCCACACAGCGTAACATCTACTCTATTGATTTGAAAGGAAATAAAAAGCTGCTTACTGACGGAAAAGGAACTCACAATGCCGACTTTAGCAGTTCATACGCCTATTTTATCGATAACGCCAGTAGCGTAACCATGCCCAACAACATCACGCTCAAAACCAACACAGGTGCCACTGTACGCACGCTCGAAAATAATGCAGCACTCGCAGCCGAAGTAAAATCGCTGAATCTGCCCAAAAAAGAGTTTTTCAGCTTCAGCACTTCTGAGAATGTAAAGCTCAATGGCTGGATCGTAAAACCGGCCGATTTTGATGCGAATAAAAAATATCCCATACTACTGGTGCAGTACAGCGGGCCCAATTCGCAGGAAGTACTGGATCGCTGGAAAATGGATTGGGAATATTTTCTGGTCACTCAGGGCTATATTGTGGCCTGTGTCGACGGTCGCGGAACGGGCGCCCGTGGTGCAGAATTCCGTAAATGTACCTATCAGCACATCGGCGTGTTGGAGTCGCAGGATCAGATCGAAACCGCTAAATACTTTGCCAAACAATCCTTTATCGATCAGGATCGCATCGGTATCTGGGGCTGGAGCTACGGCGGATTTATGACCTTGATGAGCATGAGTTCCGGCGAAAAAGTATTCAAAGCCGGTATTTCAGTAGCACCGGTGACCGACTATCGCTTCTACGATTCGGCCTACACCGAACGCTACATGCGTCGTCCGCAGGAAAACTTCAAAGGCTACGAAGAGTCTTCGGCCATCAATCGTGCCGACAAATTGCAGGGCAAATTACTGATTGTACACGGCAGTGCCGACGACAATGTGCATGCACAAAACACAATGATGTACATCGACAAGCTGGTAGCTGCCGACAAACAATTTGAAATGCAGATTTATACCGATAAAAATCACAGCATCCTCGGCAAGCAAACCCGTAGACATCTATACACCCGTATGTTCGACTTTTTGCAGAAAAACCTCTAGTCAAATACTTGTTTTTTCGGTACAATTGACACGGGGTCTTTTATGTTATAAAACAGTTTTTTAGCAGGCCCAAACCCATTTTTTAAGGGACAACCTGCTGTAAAAATTTATAACTTTGTTCGTCAAAAAATTATCAAACTATTTTATAATCATTTTTTATCAACTCAAGTTTCTAATATGAGCACAGAAAACAAAAATTACGCATTGCCGATAGCAATGATGTTTGCGTTATTTTTCATGATCGCTTTCGTAACTGGTTTGCCAAGCCCAATGGGGGTAATTGTGGCCAAACAGTTCGGAGCCTCTAACTTTGAATCACAATTAGGTTTCCTTGGTAACTTCCTTGCGTATGCATTTATGGGAATACCTGCCGGAATCATGTTGAAGAAAATCGGCTACAAAAAAACAGCTCTTGCAGCCATTGCAGTAGGTTTTATCGGTGTAGCAGTTCAGTTCACATCAGGTCAGGTAGGTAGCTTTACCGTTTATTTGATTGGTGCATTCATCTCAGGTTTCTCAATGTGTATGCTGAATACCGTTGTAAACCCTATGTTGAATACACTTGGTGGTGGTGGCAACTCGGGTAACCGTCTGCTTCAGTTCGGAGGTTCTATCAACTCTATCGGAGCTACTATCACTCCTATGCTTGTAGGTTGGTTGATGGGTGCCGAAGCTGGCCGTACTATTGAAAAAGCAAACCCTGCGTTATTCCTTGCATTAGGTATTTTCGCATTGGCATTTGTAGTATTATCATTCGTTCAAATTCCTGAACCTCACATGGAGTCGGCCGAAGAAAGAAAAGTAAAACACGATCACAGCCCACTTTCTTTCCGTCACTTTATTTTTGGTGCTATCGCTATCTTTATTTATGTAGGTATCGAAATTGGTATTCCTAGTACTGCCAACTTGTTTATGACAGCTCAAACTTCAGCTGCAAATCCAGGTCTTGGCATTGATGCTACTATTGCTGGTAGTATCGTAGGTATTTACTGGTTATTGATGCTTGTTGGCCGTTTGGTGGGTGGATTCCTTGGATCAAAAGTATCAAGTAAAACAATGATGTTAACTGTATCAAGCCTTGGTTTATTCTTTGTGACTTTGGCTATCCTTTTACCTACCAGTATTACCGTAACAATACCTGGCCTTGGCGTAACAGTTCCAATCAGCGTATTATTCCTTGTTCTTTGTGGATTGTGTACCTCTATTATGTGGGGAGGCGTATTCAACCTTGCCGTTGAAGGTCTTGGTAAATACACAGCTGCAGCAGCCGGTATCTTTATGGTAATGGTTTGTGGTGGTGGTATCGTTCCACTTATTCAGGGATGGGTTTCTGACCACTTCGGTTACCTGAACAGCTATTGGGTAATGTTTGCATGTTTAGCCTATATGTTGTGGTATGCACTTATCGGTTGCAAAAACGTAAACAAAGATATTCCGGTTGAATAAGTAGATACAACCGTTCAATCGTATATAAGAAGATAAATTACCAGATTTCATCCCATACAAATGGCGAAATCTGGTAATTTCAATTTAGAATCTAATTATACTCTAATAATAAAATCAAACTATCAATGGAAAAACCTTATGTAATCGGAATGGACATGGGTGGCACAAACACTGTATTCGGTGTAGTTGATGCCCGTGGTAATGTAATTTCCAAAAGTGCCATTAAAACCGGCACGCACACCGATGTAAATCTTTATATTCAGGATTTATACGATGAAATGATCAAACTAATCGATGCTGCTGGCGGAGTTGAAAAATTCAAAGGCATTGGCATCGGAGCGCCTAATGGCAACTATTATACCGGCAACATCGAATTTGCCCCTAACCTACCCTGGAAAGGAGTGGTTCCGTTCGCGAAACTGATGTCTGAAAAATTCGGTATCCCCGCAGCACTTACCAACGATGCCAATGCAGCAGCATATGGCGAAATGACTTACGGAGCGGCTCGCGGCATGAAAAACTTCATCATGATCACTCTGGGTACAGGTGTGGGTAGCGGTATCGTTATCGATGGGAAAATCGTTTATGGACATGACGGCTTTGCCGGTGAATTAGGCCACGTAACTGCCATTCGTGAAAACGGTCGTTTGTGCGGTTGTGGCAAACACGGTTGTCTGGAAACTTATGCATCAGCTACAGGCGTGGCTCGCTCTGCCAGAGAAATCATCGGTTCATCTACCAAAGAAAGCTTGCTTCGCAATATTCCTGTTGACAGCATCACATCAAAAGATGTTTTTGATGCTGCCATCGAAGGTGATGAAGTTGCAAAAGAAATTTTCAACTACACCGGAAAAATTCTGGGCGAATGCCTGGCCGATTTCGTAGCGTTTAGTGCACCGGAAGCTATCGTTCTCTTTGGCGGACTTACCAAAGCAGGTGATTTGATTTTAAATCCGATCAGAGAAAACATGGATAAGAACGTACTGCCATTGTGGAAAGGAAAAATCAAACTTCTCTTCTCAGAACTTAAAGAAGCTGATGCTGCCGTATTAGGTGCCAGTTCACTTGGCTGGGAACTATAAACCAACTCTCCTCCTCACACAACAAATCCTTTTACGAAAACCGTTCGTAAAAGGATTTGTCATTTATATTTACACTGTTTGCCGGATCAGAGGCCGCTTAAGGACACGCATCAGCAATCAACCTAAACACACTACCACATCACCCAAACACAACTCTACCCCTCTAAAACGACCCTAAAGTAAGATCTCATCATTCCTTCTGCCAATATCAGCCCTTGCAACTAAATATTACGCCATTCCGCTTACGTTGAAACATAATCATGATTTCTAATCGCATAACTTTTCCGATTGATTCGGATCAATCGGAAAAGTTGTGTTGTGTGATTGAAAATTATAATTTTGTTTCATGGAAAACAGGACAGACTTAAATTCAGCAGAGCATCAGCTTTTAGAGTTGATTTTACCAGCGGGCATTC
>JBJOOU010000109.1:0-2920 GCA_046051105.1 Bacteroidota bacterium | reverse complement strand
GATTGATGTCATCTCGTAGCCAGCATCCACAATCGCCGACCTCAATACGTCATCGGTCACCTCCTTCGATAGCAACACTTTTGCCGTATTGGACGCTAAATCAACTTCAGCCTTCACCCCATCAATGGAGTTCAGAGCCTTTTCCACCCGGGCTGAACAATGGCCACAGGTCATTCCCTTTATTGCAATCTTTTTCTCTGCCATAACGAATCTGAATTTTACGGTTGGTTTTTTCTGTTGTTTGGGAGCTGGTATCGAATTAACCGACACTTCGTGCTGCAGCATTTGTTTATCAGCAGGCATATTGGGCCGGATAGGTTTAAATCTCAGCAATCGAAGAGCATTCAGCACTACAGTAACCGAACTAAGGCTCATTGCGGCGGCTGCAAACATAGGATTCAGTTTCCAATGCAGCATTACGAAAAACACTCCCGCAGCCAATGGAATACCTATGACGTTGTAGAAGAATGCCCAAAATAAATTTTGCCGAATATTCACCATCACCGAATGACTCAACCTGAGCGTAGTGACGGCATCCAGAAGATCACTTCGCATAAGCACTATGTCGGCCGATTCTATGGCCACATCAGTTCCTGCGCCTATGGCAATTCCCAGATCGGAACGAACCAGTGCAGGAGCGTCATTGATTCCATCACCTACCATAGCCACAATTTTTCCCTGCTTTTGCAATTTGCTGATTTCCTCGTCTTTCTGATGCGGCAAAACCTCTGCAATAACAGTAGGTATCCCTAACTGAGACTGGATGGCGGCAGCTGTCCCTGCATGGTCGCCGGTAAGCATTACCACGTCAAGCCCCATCTCTTTAAGCTGGCGGATGGCTTCTTTACTTGTCGACTTCAGGCGATCGACTACCGCAATCACTCCAAGCACTGCGTTGGAACTTGCAATGAACAAGGGTGTTTTCCCTTCATTGGTCAGTTTATCTGTTATTGCTTCAAAATCGCCCAGCTTGATCAAGTGATTATCTAATAATTTCTGATTTCCAGCTATATATTTTTCTCCTGAAATTACGGCCTCGATTCCCAAACCGGGTATTGCCTGAAAATAATCCACGCCTGCAATCTCAATCTTTCGGCTGACAGCCTCCAGCAAAATTGCTTCAGCCAGAGGGTGCTCTGAGGGTTTTTCCAGCGAGGCTGCTATCCGCACAAGCTCGTCGACAGAAACGCCGGATGCTGTTACGATATCAGATACACACGGTTTTCCCTCGGTTAAGGTTCCCGTTTTGTCGAGAACAATGGTATCCACTTCTCGAGCCATTTGTAATGATTCTGCTGATTTTATCAGAATGCCATATTCTGCTGCCTTACCTGTACCCACCATGATGGCAACGGGAGTAGCCAAACCGAGTGCACACGGACATGAAATCACCAATACAGCTATACTAATGGATAACGCAAAATGCAACGGGTAGCCAGCAATCAACCAATAGGCCCCGGCAATCATGGATATCAGGATAACTATCGGTACAAATACAGCACTTACTCTATCGGCCAATTTCGAAATGGGCGCCTTGGAAGAGGCCGCCTCTTCGACCAATGATATAATCTGCGACAAGGTAGTATCTTTACCCACCTTGGTAGCTTTCATTGTAAAGTAACCCGACTTATTAATAGAAGCGGAAAGGACACGGTTGCCTTTCTCTTTAAAGACGGGCATACTCTCGCCGGTAAGCGCCGATTCATCCACCGATGAGTTGCCGGTGTACACCACTCCATCAACAGGAATTTGCTGCCCCGGGCGAATCACCACAATATCCCCGACAACGACCTCATCAACTGGAATTTCCATCTCCACTTTGTGCCTCAACACGGTAGCCGATTTAGGAGCCAGGTCAATTAATCTGCGAATTGCCTGCGATGTGCGGCTTTTCGACCTCGCCTCCAGATATTTTCCTAAGGTAATGAGTGTAAGAATGGTACCTGCTGATTCAAAATACATATCGTTGGTAAACCGAAGGATCGTTCTGACATCAAGCACCAGCACTGCTTTGTAGATATGGTACAACCCCCAAACGCCATACAGCATAGTAGCTGACACACCAATAGCTATCAGTGTATCCATATTGGGCGCCAAACGAAGCAGACTACGAAAACCACTCAGGAAGTACTTATAATTAAAGAACAGGATAGGAAGAACCAACCAGAACTGAATAAATACATTCATAAATGCATACTGGAATGTATGAAAAAAGTCAGGATAAGGTAGCCCCAGCATATGTGCCATTGACATATACATAAGCGGAATTAAAAAACCTGCTGAAAAATAAAACCGATTGAGCATCGTCTTTTTTTCCTCCTGATAAAAATCAACACCCTCAGAACGATTGATTTGTGAACCATCAGAAGTTTTCTGTATATGAGCAGCATATCCGGCTTGTTCCACCGTTTTTTCGATCTTCACCGTACTGAGTTTCAGTTCGTCAAAAGTAACGACCATGCTATTCGTCAGCAAATTTACGGTAACAGACTCAACACCATCTACGCGGCTCACACTTTTCTCTACATGCGATACACAGGAGGCACAAGTCATTCCACTGACGTCAAATTTTTCGGTTTGCATATTATAAATAGTATAATGATGAGTGCTCTGACCATTCCGCTGGCAGAGCTACAAAGCTAAGTATTTCTTCAAAAATTGAGATGAGTCAAAATTACTATAAAAAATTGTTTATCATGGCCAGCCTTTTATCAATGAGCAAAAAAAAAACAAGCCCCGATATCACATCGGGGCTTGTCATGAAAAAAAAACACATTATCCAGCTACAAAAGAAAATTATTGCTGTAAAAAATTAAATCTATGAACTTTAATTTTACCGTCTTTAATAAAGGAAGAGTCGGTATTTCAATACTTTTTCTTTGTGATACAAAAATAGGTATAGCAACGATGCCTCACAATG
>JBJOOU010000108.1:0-16291 GCA_046051105.1 Bacteroidota bacterium | reverse complement strand
CTTCTATTTGAAATGATGACATATAATATGCGTATGGAAAATTGTCGTGTGTAAAAAAAGTGTCGTTTTATTTCTTCTGTTTTTGCTTCTGCTTGTTCTTTTTATTTTAAAGAACATAGCGCGATTCTACGAGTTTGAAAAAATCCTCAGAAATATCCAGATTGCCTTTTGATAGTTCCCGCAGGTCGTCGAAAATCTTGCGGTCGTCTACTATTTCTTTGTTCCAGGTAAGGAAGCATTTTTTCATCTGATTGGCTATCAGACGGAGCAATTCTTTCTTTTCTTCGCCTTCGGGATAAAGCGCCACTTTCTCGATCATTTCTTCGAGCGTACGTCCGTAGTGTTGGTAACGGATGCGGGAGTTTTTGTAAGGAATGGTTTCCGGACGGGTATACAGATTTTCGGCCTGTACAATTTCGTAAGGAAAATCAATATCAAGTTTGAAATCCGACATAATGGCCACGTGATCCCACAACTTGTGTTTAAAGTCATTTACATCACGTAGGTAGGGAAACAGATTTCCCATGATATTGATGATTGATTTTACGCAACGGGTTCTTTCTTCACGATCTTCTATCGTAAGGGCATGAGCCACCATTTGCTGTATATTGCGCCCGTATTCAGGCATTATAAGTTTTCCCTGCAGGGTAGTATATTCCATATTACACTAATAAGTCTCTATTTAGTACAAAAGTAATGTTTTTTTTTGAATCGTTTATTATTCTTCCGATTGGGCCTAAACAAAACAGAGACCGGAACAACCAGTCTCTGAATGATAGTTATCTTGCAAGTAAGATTATTTGGCTTCTTTCACTACGTAAATAAGAGTAGGGTAGTGGTCGCTATACCCATTGAGCCAGGCTCCACCAGCGTGAGTACGAAGGGGAGTTCCTTTGTATCGGCCTTCCTGCTGGGTAAGGAAAGGTTTGTTGAATACTTCTGCTTTCCATAGTTTTAGTTTGCTGGGGTCGGAGTGAGCCAGTTCGTCAGAAATAATAATCTGATCGAAAAGATTCCATTGGTCGTTGTACGCCAACGAGCCTACTCCTTTGTCAAGGCTTTTCCAAAGCGTGTTGTAAAAACCACCCGGCTTTACCTCGTCAATGTCTTTTTTCGCTCCCAATACTTTTGCACAGCTTTCGTTGAACGGATCGTCGTTTAAGTCGCCCATAATAACGATTTTGGCTTTCGGATCCAGCTGAAAAAGAGAATCGGCTATGGATTTGGTAAGTGCTGCTGCTGCATTTCGTTTGGAGCGCGATGCTTCTTCACCCCCCAGTCGCGAAGGCCAGTGATTGACGATGACATGAATTTTTTCGCCCATCAGATAACCGCTCACCATCAACTGATCACGTGTGAGGAAATTGGGATCTTCTGTATGTAGTCGATACGATTTACTATTGGTTACCTGAAAATAACGTGGATTGTACAACAATGCCACATCCACACCCCTTCGGTCAGGCCCATCGTAATGCACAATTTCCATCGAGCGCTTGGCAAGGGCCGGTTGTTTTACCAGATCTTCCAATACACGGCGGTTTTCAATTTCCGAAACTCCAATAAGTGCCACTCCCTGCGGACAAACATCAGTGCCAATCAAAGAAATAGTTCGTGACATGTTTTCCAGTTTCGAATTGTATTTCATAGTTCCCCATTTCATGGCGCCGTTGGGGAGAAATTCCTCATCGTTGATGTTGGGATCATTGATGGTATCGAACAGGTTTTCCTGGTTGTAAAAGGCAATACAGCCCACCTGAAGTTTCAGTTTGCTATCAGATGCTTTTTTGTCATCTGCCATATTGTTTTTAGCCGCACAAGCACTGATAGCTACGCTGGAAGCTATCATAAGATAGAATTTCAATCTTGAGCATTTCATATTTGTTTCTGAATTAAATGTTTCAATAAATAATTTTGGGGCAACAAAAATGAGAAAAAAAGCTCAACAAAAAAAATGATGTTGGAATATTATTCCGCTTTAACTACAAAATCACAATCATTTTCAATGGCAGTTTGTTACAAATGCTGCAGTTATATCTTGAGTGTAACCCGCATGACATATTTATATCATTTCATTTGCTGAGTTGAACAGATAATTCTTCCGGCAATGATCATTCGAAGGATAATTACGATTAACGTTTTGTAAGATTTTAGTCTTAAAACCTGAACTAAATGAAATTTAGGTGGAAATATTTATGTGCTTATTCGGAAAAAGATTGTAACTTGCACACCCTTTCGCCATTTTTCCAAGGATGGCAGACTGGTTGTTGTTAGGTATTTTTAAACGATTAATTCATTAATTATTAGATGTGTATGAGAAAACTGTCTTTGATGCTTTTTGCATCTTTGATGGCAACTGCTACGCTTTTGGCTCAAACGAGCCTGAAAGGAGTGGTGAAAGTTGCTGGTACCGGTAATCCTTTACCGGGAACGTTAGTAACGCTATTGAAACAAAACATTTCCACGCAAACAAACGAAAAAGGAGAATTTACCTTTAGTTACCTAGAGGCAGGAACCGAGGAAGTAAGCATTACCCGGAGCGGTTTCTTTCCTCAAATAAAGGTGGTTGATATTAAAATCAAAACAGTCAACAATATTGGTGTGATTGAGTTGAAGGTGGACAATCAGGATGAGGTGAAACAGGAAATAATTCTTCAAATGTCAGAAAATGAAATAAGTGACGATGAAGGACGTGTTACGCAAGCATCTACCACTCTTTCCTCTAAGGGCGATATTTATAACGAACAGGTAGGCTTTTCATTTAGTCCTATGCGCTTTAGCGTGAGAGGTTATGATGATAATTACGAATCAACCTATATTAACGGAGTTTATTTCAACGGTGTGGAAAGAGGTTCGTTTAATTATTCGTCTTTTGGAGGGTTGAATGATGCTACCCGAAACAAAGAACAAATATCAAGTATTGCTCCATCATCATTTTCATTTGGCAACTTAGGTACAACCTCCAATATCAACATGCGGGCATCCAACTATGCTGCAGGCACAAAAGCTGGTGTTGCTTTGTCTAATCGTTCGTACAAAGTGAGAGCTTCTATCATGCATTCAACGGGAATGATGCCCAATGGCTGGGCTTTTGCTGCTTCGGCTGTAATGAGATACGCTGATGAAGGTATTCAGGAAGGTACATTTTATCAATCGGCAGGTTATATGTTGTCAGCCGAAAAGAAATTTGATGACATGAACCGATTGTCTATTGTTACATTTGGTGCTCCAACCAGAAGAGGACAAAGCTCTGCAGCTACTGACGATGTGTATACTCTGGCTGACTCAAGATATTATAATGCTTACTGGGGGTATTATGATGGCAAGAAGCGCAATTCACGTATTGTACATAGCTATGATCCAACAGTTATCATATCGCATGAATTGAAACTGTCGGAAAATGAAAATCTGAAAACAGGTTTGGCTGCCCACTATAGTCTGTATAGCAACTCAGCTCTAACCTTTTATAACGCACCCGATCCTCGTCCTGATTATTATCGCAACTTACCCTATTATCAATATGATGGGCAGGTTGCTCAAAATGGAACCATCAATGGCTATCCTAATTATGATGTGATGAAGGAGATTACTCAGGCATGGGCATCGCGCGATCCACGGATCACACAAATTGATTGGGATAATCTTTATCGCGCCAATCAGTTAAACAATCAGGATAACCCCACTGGCAATGCAAAATATGCTTTGGAACGTCGACATAATAATTTGTTTGAAACAACTTTAAATTCAACTTACAATAATCAGCTAGCGAAGTTTTTTAAGCTAACAGGCGGAATCGAAGCTAAATACTCCAAAGGATTGCATTACAAAACGATGGATGATTTGATGGGAGCTAATCAGTGGATTGATATTGATCAGTTTGCCGAAAGAGATATGAATGGCTCGTCAGGGTTGTTATCAGGTAAAGATGCCAGTATCATGCAAAACGATTTGAAGCATCCTAATAGGGTCATCAAAGATGGTAATATTTTTGGATACAACTATAATCTGGATATTTATAATGCGAGCGCATTTCTTCAAAATCAATGGATCTTCAGAAACCTTGAATTGTATTATGCTGCCAAGGGAACCTATTCAGAATTTAGCCGATACGGTTTTATGGAAAATGGTAGAGCAGTAGCTACGGGTGAACAATCGTACGGACGTGGCAAAAAGTGGTCGAAATTTTTACCTGCTGTAAAAGCGGGCCTAACCTATAAAATTGATAGTAAAAACCGCATCGCTATTAACGCCATATCAGAGCAAAAATCGCCACTACCCAACATTGCCTATGTTTCTCCACGTATCAAAGATGGTTTTGTGCCCGGGTTGGCACCTGAAAAGGATTTGTCATATGATATTTCTTATATCGTAAACTATCCGGGTGTAACAGGACGTATCACTGCATTCGAAACCAGTACTAAGGACGGCGTTGAGTTAAGTTCTTATTATGATGATAGTAATCGTACATTTGTAAATCATTCTTTGTCGGGTGTAAACAAGGATTACAGAGGTATTGAGGCTGCTTTAGCATTAAAATTGAATTCACATTTCACACTTACTGTTGCGGGTACTGTTGCAGATTATCATTATACTGACAGTGTGCAGGGGGTTATCAGTTACGAAAATGGAGCAAAACCTGATGAAAAAGACTGGGTAATGTTGAAAAATATCAAATTGGCTACCGGACCGCAGAAAGCTGGTAGTATTTCTCTGGATTATTTCCACCCCAAAATGTGGTTTGCCGGCGTAACTTTAAATTACTTTGATAATAATTATGTAGATGTGGCTCCTTTGCGTTTTACGAAAAAATATTTGACTATGTACACTACAGATATTCAAAAACAAATTTTAGGAGGTCAGGAAAAATTGAAATCAGGATATATGCTGGATGCAAACCTGGGTAAAGTAATTTATTTGAAAAATCGTCGCTCGTTGAACATCAATCTGACTGCAAATAATATTTTGAACGCTGTGATTAAAACCGGAGGTTTTCAGCAAGCCAGAGTTGATTATGATGATAAAACAGAGTCGATTTCAGGCAATGTCTATAAATATCCGTCCAAGTATTACTACGCTCTGGGCATGAATTTCTTTGCTACAGTTTCGTATAAGTTTTAATTGCAGTTTAATTTGATAAAATGATTTCTAAAATGAAAATATACAATAAAACACTTTTAGCATTTGCTATGGTGCTGGCTATGTTGGCAAGCAGCTGTTCCTCTGATAATGCTCCGGGTAATGAATCGCCATGGGTGACAAATTACTCGATCAAACAGCTGATAGATACTTTTGCTACAACTACCGGAGTTTTACCAACCCGCACAGATAACTTATTTTCGGTGGATACTATTCCTACGAATAAAACAGTTGTGATTAGCGGTATTGTTATCTCAAACGATAATGAAGGTAATATCTACAAGAATATAGTTATTCAGGATACCATTTCGAAACGTGCTATTAAGATTGCTGTTGATGCAGGTAATTTAAGTGCTATTTTTCCAACAGGACGTACTTTAACTCTTAAGTGCAATGGACTTGCAATTGGTAAATATGCGCAAATGTATCAATTAGGATTGCCGGTTTATAATACAGAATCAGGGAAAGTGGGTTTTGAAATTGGTCGTATTCCTTATACACTATTTTTAAAACGTGCTCAGATTAGTACAACACCTGCTGCCAATATGTCGCGCGTGGTAGATACTTTGAAAATATCAGATATCCTTAAATCCGGTCCTGAATTACACAGCCGACTTGTATGTATAAAGAATGCTTACTTTACCGGGAATGGAGCCGATTTTGGAAAACCAGCCGCCATTGCTAATAATTTGAAAATATTTGCCCCTCCAACGAACAAAATCGGATTTCCACAGTCGCGCGAAATTCAGGATGGAACGGGTTCCGTATTTGTTTCAACCAGTGAATATTCGAAATTTGCAAACGATTCATTACCAAAGCCGACAGTAGTGGGCAATATCACCGCAATTGTTGGATGGTATAACGATAAAGATGCTACCCTACAAAGCGGTAAGATTTATTATCAATTAACTCTTCGTTCGATCAATGATTTGGGCAAAGGATACGAATCTTATAAAGCACTTCTGAAATAAGATTTCTTACTAATTTCAATATGAAAACAATGAAAAGAAATAAATATATTTATAAGGCCATCTTTAGTGTTTTGGCCTGCTCTATAGGATTATCGTCCTGTAATACGACACTTGATTCGCTTGATTCACCCAAAGAGTATATCGACACTACGGCATACACTTTTTACGAATCGTTCGCACATGGACTCGGTAAGTTCGTACAAAAAAATGATTCAGGAACTAGTGTGTTTGGAGCCAGCAAATACGACTATGTAATGATGAATGGTACTGTTGATTCGCATCCAACAATGAATGTGGATTGGTTGGTTTCGCCGGCGATCCAATTGAAAGACTCAATTACCTCTGTTGTATCCTTCGAATATGTAGCACGTGGATTTGCCGATGTAAGTAAAAGCGTGACCGTTTGGGCAACTGACAGCTACAGTCCTGATAGTGTAATGAGTAAAATAAAATGGGTGCAAATTAGTCCAATTGATCCAATTAGTAATAATTCAGGATGGAAAATGGCGAATACAGGCGAAATTTCGCTAAAGGCATTCAAAGGCAAAAAAGTGTATGTTGCTATCCGTTATGAATCAACTAATACAAATGCGGGTATACTTCAGGTTCGTAATTTCATAGTTCGCGATCGGGTGCCGGTGGTTTTGCCTTACTCTGAATCGTTCACAACCTCAAGAGGTAAATTTATAGCTGTAAATGTATCCGGAGCACAGTTCTGGGCTTTTGATTCGCATGGATATATGAATATGTCGGGGTATGCTAGTCCAACCAATTATGCTAATGAAGATTGGTTGATTTCTCCTCAAATTGACATGACAAAAGTGACTTCTGCTAAAATGAAGTTTGAATACGTTACACGTTATTTTGGAGTTCTGAAAAATGAAGCGACCGTTTGGGTTTCTCCTACATATGAGGAAGGACTACCGTCATCAGTTACTGACTGGAAGCAGGTAAAAACATACCCGCTAACAGATGCAACCAGTTGGAATTTTTCAAATTCATACGAACTTGATTTATCGGAATATGCCGGAAAGAAAATTGCTATTGCCTTCAAATATCTTTCTACCAATACCAAAGCAGGTACATGGGAATTGAAAAACTTCTCAGTTACAGAAGGTGCTCCATCTGATGTTTATTTATATGAGGCATTTGATACCAGTCTGGGTAAGTTTACTACCGACAATAAAGTTGGGGCTCAAACCTGGTACTTTGGATCCAGTTCGTCTGGTACCTACGCACTGTGTTCGGGTTTTGCTAACAGTGTAAGCAACGCCAACGAAGACTGGCTTATATCTCCAACCGTTGACCTGAGTGGAAAAACATCTGCTAAACTATCTTTCGATCATACAATCAATAAAGGTTTGCTAGCTAATAAGATGACAAATCATACTTTGTGGGTGTCAGCTGATAACGGTACTACATGGGGACAGTTAACGATTAATGCTTATCCGACAGGCAATAACTGGACATTCGTAAACTCCGGAGACATTGTTATCCCAGATAAGTATTTAGTATCTACGTTTAAGTTTGCATTTAAATATTTGTGTTCAACTTCTGAGTCGGCATCATGGGAAATTAGAAATGTTGTACTGAAGAAATAATATATGATCATCTCCTGTAGATTACAGATATGATAACTAAAAAATGCCCAACCGGTTCAAGACTGGTTGGGCATTTTTTTATTGGTTTTGGCGCTTATCGTTTCATCTCCCTGTCGATGGCTCGTTTGTCTTCTTTTTCTTTGAGCGATTGGCGTTTGTCGTAGTTCTTTTTACCGCGGGCAAGGCCTATTTCCAGTTTGGCCAGACCGCTATCGTTGATAAATAGTTTGGTGGGAACTATGGTGTAGCCTGTTTCTTTGGTGCCGCGTACGAGTTTAGCAAGCTCTTTTTTGTTGAGCAGGAGTTTGCGGTCACGGCGCACTTCGTGGTTGTTGTATGTACCAAAGAAATAAGTGGCTATGTGCATGTTTCGTACCCAAAGTTCATTATTGATAAAGGAGCAAAAGGTATCGACCAACGATGCTTTGCCGTCGCGAATGGATTTGATTTCGGTACCGAACAGTTGTATGCCGGCGGTATATCGCTCCATGATTTCGTAATCGAAAGTGGCGCGTTTGTTTTTTATAAGTACGTTTGATTTTTTGAACATCTTTGTGCTGTATTTTCAGGTCAAAATTACACATAAGAAATGAAACCGACAATGCACGTTGGCGAATGTACTATTGCTACACGGTACATTTACTGTATAAAGCCAATATTTTTACGGAAAATGGGATTTTAATTTTAAAATAATAAGTATATTTGTTCCCCTTTAAAAACCAGTTTTGAGGACATTACGCAAGATAAATGGATACAGAAATACGGATTACAATAACAGGTTTGGTGTATAACCAAACGATCGTTGGGACTTATGGTTTGGTGATGAGTGAGGCTGATGGAAACCGTCGGTTCTCGGTGATGATAGGTGAGCCCGAAGCGCAATCCATCGCATTGAAGATTAATAACAAAAAATCGCCCCGCCCACTTACGCATGATTTAATTCATAGCATTTTAGCCACATTTAAAGCTACTCTTGAAAAGGTGGTGATTTACGATATGGTGAATGACATCTTTTTCTCAGAACTGCATTTACAAAAAGATGAAGAATCTTTTGTGATTGATGCGCGCACTTCTGATGCGGTGGCGTTGGCGGTACGCTCGGACTCGCCCATATTTATCAAAGCCGAAATTCTGGATATTGTAGGTACGGTAGTAGAAGCCGATGAAGATGAAGAAGCTACCGGGGAAACAACAGAGCCTCCCACCAGTTATAGCGACAAGGAATTGGAGGCAATGTCGGTGCGTGATCTCAACGGGATGCTGGAAGAAGCATTGAACGAAGAAAATTATGAACTTGCAGCCCGACTGAGGGATGCTATCAAAAAAAAATCAAATAAATAATTACTCTGTCATGGGATTAAAATTTAGATTAACGATCATGAACTTCCTGCAATTTTTTGTGTGGGGAGCATGGATGATGACCCTTGGACATTATGGTTTCGTGGAGAAACAGTGGAACGGAGCCGAATTCGGGCTCGTGTTTTCTACCATGGGGTTTGCATCGCTGATAATGCCTACGCTCTTCGGTATTATTGCAGATAAATGGAAGGCAAATTATGTGTACGCCATTCTGCATTTATTGTTTGGAATCACGATGTGTTTCTTACCCATGATTGATGCGCCCATGCCGTTTTTTTGGGTATTGTTGGTAGCCATGTGTTTTTATATGCCTACTATTGGCTTGAACAATTCAGTCGGATTCAATATTCTGAAAAATGAGGGTAAAGATCCTACTACATATTTTCCACCTATTCGTGTGTGGGGTACCGTAGGTTTTATTGTGGCCATGTGGATCACCAATATATTCACGAAAGAGTGGGGGATGGGGCAGAGCATTAAAGTGTCGTTTTATATTTCGGCCGTGATGGCGTTTGTGCTTTCGTTATTCTCGTTTGTATTTTTGCCATCCGTCAAAAAAGAGCGTGTGCCCACCGAAAATCAAACATTGTCGCAAAAATTGGGCCTGGAGGCTTTTGTGTTGTTCAAACAAAAAAAGATGGCTTTGTTCTTTTTGTTTAGTTTGATGCTTGGGGCAGCACTACAGCTAACCAATGCGTATGGCGATAGTTTTTTGCAGGATGCCAATGTATTTCCACAGGGAGGATTGATCAATAATTTTTCCACCATTATTTTGTCGATTTCGCAAATGTCCGAAACGCTGTTTATTCTGGCCATTCCTTTCTTTATGCGTAAATTCGGTATCAAAAATGTGATGCTATTTAGTATGCTAGCGTGGGTGTTGCGTTTCGGGTTATTTGGTATTGCCGATAATTCTACTCCTGGTTTTGTGTTGATTATTGCTTCATGCATCATATACGGAATGGCTTTCGATTTTTTCAATATTTCGGGTGCATTATTCGTAGAGCAAAATACCGATTCGTCTATCCAGTCGTCGGCACAGGGAGTCTTTATGCTAATGACAAATGGGGTAGGAGCCGTATTGGGAAATATTATTGCCGGCTTTGTGATTGCTCAATGGTTCGAAAATCCGGTTACACATGCTAAAGATTGGTCGGGCATTTGGATGGCTTTTGCAGGATATGCTTTGGTGGTGGCAGTGCTTTTTGCAGTGTCGTTTCGCTACAAACACGACCCTTCGAAAATGCAGGAAGTACATCATTAGAATAAAAAGAAAAGATATACGTGTCGAGCCGGGATTTTGCTAAGCAGAATTCCGGCTTCTTTTTGTTTTTAACTATATGGCTGCCAAAAGTTGCTGAGACCTTCATATTTCTGTGGGAGGGTTGCCAAGAGTTTCTGCAACCTTCATATTTTTGTGGGAGAGTTGACTGAGCGTATTTTAATTTTTCATATAAATAGAAGATGATTAATCATCGTTTTTTGCTTGAAATATGATTTGAGTGAGTTTTTGGATGACGTATGGCTGCTTGTTATTCGTACAAAAGGGTAGGTTTTAAATAATTCTTCAACATTCATGTAGCGACTTTGTTGTCATTTAAAACTACATTTGTCAATCATTCAACAATTTAATGCAGTGGCATTAAATTTGAATTGATTTAAAAAAAATATTATTTAATGACTGAAGAAGAAATAAAGGAACGGGAGAAGAAAGTAAGCAAAGCCAAGTTTATACTCTCACAAAAGGCAAGCGAGTTGCACGATTTGATCGAAGACCGTTTGATGGCCGAATATGCGGATATTCCGGCCTATGCCGAAGCTACCTTTCTGGCTGGCAAGGAATGGGATATTTTGAATAAAGAACTAATAAAAGCAAAGAAACAATGAAAGTAATTTTTTACGAAAAACCCGGCTGCACCAACAACACCAAGCAAAAACAAATGTTGATAGAAAGTGGCCATCAGGTGTTGGCAAAATCGCTCCTCACTGAACTCTGGACAGTAGAAAAACTCAAAGCATTCTTTGGAAATAAACCAGTAGCAATGTGGTTCAATATGGCGGCACCAGATATAAAATCAGGCAAAATCAACCCCGAAGCATTTGATGAAGAATCTGCATTGAAAGCCATGATACAGAATCCACTGCTGATCAAAAGGCCATTGATAGATACTGAAGAAGGGAAAGTATGCGGATTTGACAACGAGTTGGTGAATAAGCTGATCAATAACCGCGACACCACCGGATTGCATTCTTGCTCTAATTTTTTGAATCGTTGTTCATAATATGCGTCGAAGCAATTAATATTTCCTGCCAATACATACCATAATCAGGAATATTTATTATTTTTGCATAGTTATAAAAAAACTCAACTATGCAAGACACATCGCCCTACTATCAATTAGCCAAAGATTTTGCGCTGTTTACCAATCGATCGATCTTCCTGACCGGGAAAGCAGGAACAGGAAAAACCACGTTTTTGCACAACTTGCAAAAGGAGACCAAAAAACAAATGGCGATTGTTGCACCAACCGGTGTGGCCGCCATTAATGCAGGTGGTACCACCATGCATTCCTTTTTCCAGTTGCCGTTTACGCCCTATGTGCCTACGCACGAAGGACGCAGAAACCTGCTGGACAAAATGAAAATGCAGGGAAGCCGACGCAAGGTAATTCAGGAACTGGAATTACTGGTGATCGACGAAATAAGTATGGTGCGAGCCGATGTGCTGGATGCTGTGGATACCATTCTGCGGCATGTGCGCTACCGCAATAACGAACCTTTTGGCGGTGTACAGCTCATTTTTATTGGCGATATGTTTCAGCTATCGCCGGTTGCCAGCGATGACGAATGGCGATTGCTGAGTCAGTTTTACAGCAGTCCGTATTTTTTTCATAGTCAGGTTATATTACAACAACAGCCGGTGTATATCGAGCTGGATAAAATTTACCGCCAGTCCAACGCCGAATTTATTCGCGTATTGAACGAAGTGCGTAACAATAAACTATCCGAAAGCGGTTTGAAATTGCTTCAAAGCCGGTACAATCCCTCGTTTGTGCCCCCTGCTGATGATACCTGGATTACTCTTACCACCCACAACTACAAAGCCGACCAGATAAATGCGGACGAAATTGCAAAAATACAGGGACGGAAACATTATCTGGAAGCCGAGGTGCAGGGCGAATATCCCGAGAAAAGTTACCCTACTGAGAAAACCCTGGAACTAAAGATTGGTGCCAAAGTGATGTTTCTGAAAAACGACACGGAAACTCCACGCCGTTTTTTCAATGGAAAAATTGGAACAATCGAAAAAATTGACGATAAAACGATTCATATTAAATGTCCCGGCGAATTTGAAACCATCGAACTGACCAAAACAGTGTGGGAAAACATTCGCTATACCACCAACCCCACTACCAAGCAAATTGAAGAACAGGAATTGGGAAAATTCATCCAGTTTCCGTTACGGTTGGCGTGGGCCATCACCATCCATAAAAGTCAGGGATTGACCTTCGATAAGGCAGTGATTGATGCCGGATCGGCCTTTGCTTCGGGGCAGGTATATGTAGCGCTGAGTCGCTGCCGGTCGCTCGAAGGCATGGTTTTACTCAGCAAGATCAATCCGTCCAGCATTCAGAACGATCAACAGATTGTAGCACATGAGCAAAACAAATTACCGATCGAACAGCTTGAACTACAGCTGCAAGAGTCACGGAATCTGTATCGCAACTTTATCCTGTTTCAATTGTACGATTTCAAAAATCTGACGGGACAGGCCGAACGATTGAACAAAGAAACTTTGGAAGTGGAAAGTTCGTTTAACGAAGAAACACTTCCTTTCCTCAAAAACATATTGCAACAAACCTATGGCTTGCAGGAAGTAGCTGTAAAATTCCAAAACCAATTACTGCGCATCCTCGATGAGCGTCCGGTACGGGAAGATTTTCTGCAGGAACGGCTGGATGCTGCTTGCGGTTTCTTTCTGGAAAAAGGCGGACAATTGATGGAAACATTGCGTCAGTCGCCCGCGGTGAGCGATAGCCGTGCGAATGCAACAGAATACAACGATTCTATCAAAATGATTTTCTCCAATATTGCTCAGAAATGCTTCCTTTTGAAAAAATTGAAAGGGCATTTTACGGTGGAAGATTATTTTATACTGAAAAATACCTTCACGTTGCCCGAATTTAATGTAAATGCTTATGCTAAAACGAATTCAGGCAAGAAGTTTAGCACGCGACAACCGGAATTGTACCGTAAGTTAACGATACTTCGCAATGAGATATGCGAACCGAGAGACCTCCCTATCTATCTGGTGGCCGGTAGCCAAACATTACAGGAAATGTCTGATTTTCTCCCACAAACCGAAAAGGAACTGTTGCAAATAAGTGGTTTCGGGCCGGCAAAAGTGGAGAAATACGGGCAGCTATTTCTGGAAGTTATCAAAGCGTATTGCACCGAACATAAGCTCCAATCATTGATGCACGAAAAAAGTTCGGACAAGAAAGAAAAAGAGAAGGAAAAAAAGGAAAAGAAGCCGGTGGGCGAAACCTACCGTACCTCACTGGCCATGTATCGCGAAGGAAGAAGCGTCGAAGAAATTGCACAATCGCGCAATCTGGCTCCTACGACTATTGTTGGGCATCTGGACCGATACATCGCCACTGGCGAACTGGATATCAATGATTTTGTGTCGCCTGAAAAGCAACAAATGGCGCTGGAAACCGTTAAGAAAGCAGAGGAAGGTGCTTCGCTTTATGAAACTCTAAGTCCGTTTATGAATTACATTGAACTAAAAATGTTTATTGCCTGGTTCAAAAGCGGAAAAGGGACACAAAATTCGTAATCATTCCATTTGATTATTCGCAGATTCAACTAATTAAAAGGACTGGGACTTCCATTATAGCTATCGACCTCCCCTAGCCCCTCCTTAAGAGGGGAACTAAATTAGTATTAATTATTGAAAGCTCTTGCTCTTAAAATAGACCAAATATTCTGCTTATACCTTTATGGGCTTGCAGAAAATCAGGGAAGAATCTACCTTTGCAGCCGATTTTCAACTATCATCACATAACTGAAAGAAATGAATAAAATTCAAAAACGCATTCTGATCATTACCGGCATCATTGTAGCTGCTATTGCCATTGCTTATGGATTAATTTCTCAAAAAATGCAAACCGAGAAGGCGCACATGTTTGCCCCTGATACCAAGAAACTAACCCCACAGGTATACCTGATCAGCGATACTTTTGTAGAGATGTTTCTGGTAAAAGATAGTGATTCGTACATTGCCATCGATGCCGGCAACGATGTAGCGCATATCAGAAAGCAATTGAAATCGCTTTGGGTGGATAGTACCAAAGTTAAAGCGGTTTTCCTTACACATTGCGATGGCGACCACACAGCTACCATCAACATGTTTCCGAAGGCAAAAATTTACTTTAGCAAGGACGAAGAACAGATGATTAATGGACAAACTTCCCGCTTTCTGTTCACTCACAACAAGCTTTCGCGTACAGATTACAGTCTGTTGGCCGATAATCAAATCGTACAAATAGGTGGAACAAAGGTGCGCTCCATTGCTACTCCCGGCCACACCCCGGGATCGATGTCCTACCTGGTAAATGACTCATTGTTGTTTGTGGGCGATGCATTTGGCGTACAAAACGGTCGCATCGTGAAGCCCAACAAAACATTTACCATGGATATGGAAACTGCCGTAAACTCATTTCCAAAAGTCAAAAACATCCCGACAGCGAAGTATCTGTTCACAGCTCATAAAGGCTTTAGCATTGACTATAAACATGCGGTAGACACTATAATGACGGCGGAATAACCCACTAGCGGACCATATCAGTCAACTAGCGAACCATATTAGTTAACTCTATAAGCGTATCAATCAACTAGCGAAGCATACTTGTTAACTCTATAAGCATATCTACCAACTAGCGAAGCATACTTGTTAACTATATAAGCATTTCTTTCGACAAGCGAAGCAGACCTGTTAAATGACGAAGCAAAGTAGTCCTCTGACAAGCCCGACCTGTTAACTGACGAAACAGACCTGTAAACTGAAGAAACAAACCTTGTCGGACAAATAGATAATTCTCAATCAATCGACAATAGAGTTCCTTTTTGATTCAGTAACGGTTATTACTTTGTGCAGGAATATAATTGATGATTAAGATTGCAGAATTGTATAAAATAACCTGAATCAATTTCGATTCACGGATAATCACTAAGTATTGCTTTATAATCTAATAGAATCCAAATGAAGACAAAATTTTATATTATTATCCTCATATTGTGCTTAACTCAAACGAGAACCTATTCGCAATATATTGAAAACCAGATTTCACTGGATTCGATTTCTAATATAACCATCAATAAAATAATTTTCTACAAGGACCCTCTTATATTTACAAAAGGCGAACTTGATAGCAGCGAATATACTCCTGCGTGGAACGAGGCAGCATCTGTTGTGGCTGACGCTGAAAGATTGCGACATAAAAATGTATACAAGGCTAAATATATCCAGAAAAGACTAGGTATCGATGAAAAGAGCTTTGCTGATCATGAAAAAGACACTGTAAACCTTAACAGAACGAAGAGGCATTATCAGCAGAAACCAGCTTCTTACTATTACTGCGAAATTTGGTTTCAAATCAAATCTACAGGTGAGAATGTTGTCCTTGCAATTAATACCGAACTATCGAAAGACAAAACAACTTTAAAAATAGCCAATGCAAGCAAAAACAATATTGACGAATTTGATACTAAAGAAGGCACAATCATCAATCCCGAATTTTATATCTATGAAGATGGAATATTGAAATTTGCTGATCAATCGTATTATATGCATCTGCTTAAAAACAATAAATCATGGATCAAATTAGATCTCAAAAGCATAAAAGACCTTATCTTTAGGTCAAAAAACTACACAAGAAGTATCCTTGTAAAAGGAAAGAGAGTGTTTCAACTGGTAGAGAATACTCCTAATGGTATAATTATAAAAGAAGAAAAAGAACAACCATAATTTTTATACGAAAAGACATTTGCCCTGAGGGTGAATGTCTTTTTTATTACTTTTTTTCTAAATAAATCGCCACTTATTGTTATATTTGTGGCGGGATATGCTAGGTGGGCGATATTGTCGTTAAGTATGGCATGGCCTCAATAGATCACATTTAAATTTAAATTTAAATTTAAATACAAATGAAAAAAAAGATG
>JBJOOU010000107.1:0-3266 GCA_046051105.1 Bacteroidota bacterium | reverse complement strand
GCAGGTTTCTTTGCCTGATTGTCGTCTTTGCCAATCACATCCAGAATGGCATGATCCAGTCCGGCAATGCTCGTAGCAGCAGGTTTATCCAGATCAAATACGATAATTTCGTTGTCGCCTTTCTTTAGGAAACTTCCCGGCACGCACAGTGTTTGTGTAGGACCGATTTTCCAGAAACGTCCCAGATTATGTCCGTTCACCCAAACCATTCCTTTGCCCCAGCTGCTCATGTTCAGGAAAGTGTAACCGGTTTCTGATAGCTTGAAGGTAGCCTTGTACCAGGCTGGTCCGTTTACTTTTTTCGTGCTGAATTTCGCAACTGTTTGCGATTTATAATCTACCGGTAAGTTATACACTGTCCAGTTTTTCAATTCTGTTTCGCCTTTGTCGTCTGATAAAGTTACTTTTTCGGTAATCCCTTTGCGGTCGATAATAGCTTCGCCGTAGTTTACACGTCCCATGCCTTCTACCAAAATATCCAGACGGGCTTTTGCTTTTAATACTGGCAATTCCAGATTATTCTCGCCGCGACGACGATCCAGTTTGCCTATTAACTTGCCATCGATAAATACTTCTGCCCAGTCGTGCACATCTTTGATGGTTAGTTTCTGTTTATGATCGCATGCCGGAAGGGTTTTGCGATAGAGGATAGAGCCCCATCCCTGATCGAAAAATTCCATGGGCTGAACGGTTTCAGATGGCTTTCCTGCGGGCAGATTTTCGAACAAAGCAGCCGATTGTTTGAAAGTAATGGCCGGCACAGAGATAATTTTCTCCGGATTGGCTGGAATTTCCGGCAATGTTTCGCCTTCCTGCAGGTAGTTTTTCAGCAAGTCGCGGATGGCGTAGAATTTATCAGTTGGGTTTCCTGCTTCATCAATCGGAGCATTGTAATCGTAAGAGGATGTTGTCGGAGCATAAGCCGGTGCATTAGCGCCCGCCCATTGTCCGAACGAAGTTCCACCGTGAGCCATGTAGAGACTGAAAGAAATTTTGCGATCCATCATATCTTTTAAGCTGCCGATAAAGCTTTTTACATCGCGGGTTTCGTGCGGACGTCCCCATTGGTCGAACCAACCTGTCCAGTACTCGCCACACATCAGCGGCGAAGTTGGGTTTACTTCTTTGAATTTGCGGAACTGATCGTCGATGTTGGAACCTGCTCCAAAGTTCAGCGCATTCACCGCACCGTCCAGTTTGTAGCGATGGAAATTCGATGACCAGTCGCAACGCAGCAATTGTGCTTTGTCGAAACCTGCTTCGCGAATGTTATCGCGCATGATTTCCATGTATTTTTGGTCGTCGCCCCAGGTTCCATATTCGTTTTCCACCTGTACCATCAGGATAGGGCCACCGTTTTGAATCTGAAGTGGAGCCAGTTGTTTTCCGGCTTCTTTCAGGTAGATTTTTACGCGCTCCATGAAGAATTCATCCGATTTGCGACGAACTTTCAGGTCTTTTTTCTTCAACAACCACCAGGGCAATCCGCCCATGTCCCATTCTGCACATACGTATGGACCGGGACGAAGGATGCAATACATGCCATTTTTCTGAATCAAACGTACAAATTCTGCCACATCTCTGTCACCGGTAAAATCGAATTTACCTTGTTCCATTTCGTGGTAATTCCAGAACAAATAAATACAAACGGTATTCATCCCCATGGCTTTGGCCATTTTGATACGATGATCCCAATAGGCTTTGGGAATACGACTGTAGTGAATTTCGCCGGCTCGTATGATAAACGGTTTGCCGTTTAATAAAAACTCACGATTACCAGCCTGAAAATCACCCTGATTTTGCTGCGCATGGGCCATTCCTACAGAGCACAGCAGAATAATAAACAACGAGAGAATGTGTTTTTTCATGATCATAACTTTAAAACAAACAACTCAATCTAATTTAAACCTAAAAAACTAATTATTTTATACTATTTATTTCTTTACAAAGCGTGTCATTTCGCTGGCTGCCAGCAAAAACGCACCTACGCCAAAATTGGCAGTTGAGTTCGCATTTACTACCTGACCCGGAATGGCCTTCTCGCCAATGGGCTGAACATAGCCAATTTTTCCATCGGGCTGAAGAGCCACAGTTGTCAAGTAGTTCCAACCTTTCATGGCCACTTTTTTATATTTCCATTTACACAGGTAGCCATTGTTCATTCCCCACAAATAACCGTAGGTAAAAAAGGCTGTTCCGCTGGTTTCGTATCCCGGCGCATGATCCGGGTCGAGCATACTGCGTGTCCAGTATCCTTCCTTTTGTTGGGCTTTAGCAATTGCTTTGGCCATTCTTTTAAAATGTTTTACAAATACATCACGATGTTCGTAATCTTTGGGCATATCCTGAAGCACTTTTGCCAATCCGGCAAAAATCCAACCGTCTCCCCTCGCCCAAAAGTCTTTTTTCCCATTGGTCGATTTGTGTTTGGGGTAGACATATTTCGCATCCCGGAAGAAAAGTCCTGTTTCCTGATCATACATGATGCTTTCGGCATATGTAAAATACTCGTACAATTTGTCGAGGTATTTTTTATCGCCTGTGAGTTTGTACAATTTTGTCATTACAGGCATCACCATATACAGTCCGTCGGCCCACCACCAATAATCGTTTTTGGAAGTACTCATTTCGTACTCCATCACTTCTTTTGCACGAGCTATCTTAACTGGGTCAGGAGATAAATTATATAAATCGATGTAGGTCTGAAAACAAATTTGCCAATCGCCGAAAAGTACAAATTCAGGTTTTTCACCATAGCTGTATTTCCATTCCGATTTGTTGTCAGAAGTAGCACCTTTCCAGTTGTTTTTGATGGCCCAATTTTCGGAATACGCTCTGAAATTTTCATTTTTAGTAACAAAATACGCTTCCATATTTCCGGTATGGTAAGCAGCATTGTCCCAAAAGGAATTTCCCGGATCGGGATGTGATGATTGCCAGGTATTGTTTACTTTTTCAATGATAGAAAATACTTCGGCACGGGCAATTTTACCTGCTGACACCACCTGAAGCGAAACTAATACCATCAATAAAGGCAACAAGTAATTCTTCATTAATTTCAAAATACATGGGATGCAATACAAGAGTCAACTAAACACTCAAAAAACCTTGCATCAGGGCTTTAAATTCGACCTTACAAAATTAATAACCACACTCATCATCTACAGGCTACAATTCATTCAATAAGGTGGATGATATTTCAAAATGAGATAACGATCTTTTATCCTATCAAAAGACAGAAAAAACCTCATTTCTTAAACTTATAA
>JBJOOU010000106.1:0-7473 GCA_046051105.1 Bacteroidota bacterium | reverse complement strand
AAAGCTGGTTCCCGGGTTTTCACTAAATGTAAATGTAACAACATCAGTTTCACCATAAGCAATATCAGGAGATGCAAAAGTAACAGCAACAGTTGGAGCAATCACGTCATATGATAGAATTAAACTAGCTGCAGTGCCATTATTTCCACTTAAATCCTGATACGAACCTGATGCGACACTAAAACTTGGAGCCGTGGAACTTCCACTTTGTGTAAATGTAGCAGAATATAGAGTCGGGTCAACTCTATTTTGAGTCAAGCCAGTTAATGTTCCTCCAGCATAGGTTACATCTCCCAAAACAAAACCCTGAACTTGTTCGCTAAACTTAAAATAGATTGTACAGACTTCAGCTGCAGACAAATTAGAATCACTACTAGTGATGACTAATGAAGGGGCAGTAGTATCTGTAGTTGCTACATTCACCGTAATAGTTTGAACATCTGTATGCCCGCTTGCATCAGTTACAGTGACAGCAACCTGATATGATCCATTGGTTGCAGCAGTTTTAAAGGTCAAAGCACCTGAAGAAGGATTTATATTAAATAAAGTAGAATTTGTTCCTCCGGAGATAGAATATGTCAATACATCACCATAATCAGCATCAGTTGCTGTTACGGTGGTAACTGTAGTACTGCCTTGCACAACTCCAATTGTGGCCGTAGTGCCTCCTCCATCAGAAGTTATAACAGGACTGTTGTCATTTAAATTGGTAATTGTAACATGAATTGATTGTACATCAGTAGCACCTTGCGAGTCGGTGACAGTTACTTGCACATCATAGACATTATTTAAACCAGCATCAGTCGGATTCTCATAATCTGGCGCAGTATTGAATGTCAAAACACCTGTTGAAGAATTGATCGAGAATTTAGCTGCATCAACACCACCACTTATGGTAAATGTTTTTGTATCGCCTGAGCTCTGGTCGGTTGCCGTTACAGTAGTAACTGCTGTACTGCCTTCGCTCATTGTAATATAAGCATCAGTACCACCACCATTAGAAGTGATCACTGGTAAATAGTTCGAATTTTGTGTTGTAAGGAAGGCATTTAAGTCATCTTTTACAGGGGCAGAGTTTGTACTCGCAGATGAATTTGTAGTATAACTTCCATCTGAAGTTGGCACAATAAACAACCAGCCCTTACCCGTAACAGTACTACCACCTAATACAGTGGTCTCTACAAAGTAAAAAGCAGTGTATGAGTTTCCGTTTCCCACTTTCCGGGAAATTACACCATTTATGGCATAGGGCATTCCACCTGACATATAAGTAAATTGTCCGGCTACATTGTTTCCACTAAAAGTAACATCGGCAGGGTTGGCAGATGTAAATTTAAACGCAGTACCACTAAGCTGCGAGGTCCAGGCAATGGATGAGGAATTCAATGTAAACGAGGTACCCGTACCTGGATAAACTTTATTGAACGTTACAGAAGCTGCATTTGCTCCAATGATAAAAAACATGTTCAAGCACAGGAGGAGTAGTATCTTTTTCATAGGCCTTTTATCTTTTGGTCGCTTGTGAAACGACAATCAACCAATCAATTTTCATTTATATTTTGTCACGAACAAATATAGCTAAAGAATTGATTTGCAGATACAGAACAGAGAAGTAGCGAAAATTTGCAGGGAGTCATAAAATTTACTACAAACATCTGGATACGTACTGAATAAGCATCATTATCACTTGCTATTGATGCCTTTCTGAACTAAATGAAGAAAGCTGAATAAGCAGAGAGTGCAAAAAAGACCTATAACCGAGACTAAAAAATATATGACACAACCATGCAAAGCGATGAGATTGGAGAATCATTTAGGGTATACGTCCTCCTAACATTTAGCATAAAATGGAAGGAACAACCATCTTTTTAACCACAATTAACCATTTAGCCGATGAGTAAAGCAATAAAAGGAGACAGAAATTGTAATTATTACTACATCGATCAACAACCAAATAGGAAATAAAAGCCAATTTGGAGAAAAAATAGCAGAATAGTATTACTCTAAGCAGCCACTTATTTCCTGCAAGAGACTTTCGATGGATGGAAGGATTTTTTCATTAATGATCCAGGCACTTTCGGTTACTTCTATCTGTACGCTGGCCCCTTCTTCCACCATGTAACCGGCACGGGCAAGGGCACGGAAAGTCCAGTACATGCGGGTTTTATGTCCGTACACCCACACCTTTCGGGTGAGCGGGTAGTTCATCGAAAAGTTGCCATTGTCGGCATTGAAATAATAAGCTTTACTTTCGAAAGCACGGTTGAAATTACCATTAAGTACTAAATCTTCGGGTACACCACACTCCACACCCTTGCGCTCGCTCATCAGCCAAATGCGGTCGGCAGCCTGGAGTGCCAAATCGAGTTCGTGGGTAGACAGCAGAATGGCTTTATCGGTTTTGTGGGCCAGACGGTGGAGCAACAGCATAATCTCGACACGGTTGGGCAGGTCGAGATGCGCAGTGGGTTCGTCGAGCATGATGATGGGCGTATCCTGCGCCAGGGCTTTGGCTATCATCACCCGTTGCTTTTCGCCGTCGGACAGTTCGTTGAGATATTGATCGGTTTTGTGGGTAAGGTTTACCATTGCAATAGCTTCGCGAATAATGGCATCTTCATTGGCATTTACATCGCCCCACCAATTGCTGTGCGGATAACGCCCCAATGCTACAACATTGTACACCGTAGCATTTTCGATATCCACACGATCGGTGAGCACCAACGATATCCGAAGGGCTTTCTCCCGCTGGCGCAATTTGGAAAGCTCGGTTCCGTCAATCAGCGTTCGACCCGAAAGCGGTTTTTGCAAACCGGTGAGCGTTCGCAACAAAGTGGATTTTCCACTTCCATTAGGACCGATCAAACACACCAACTCCCCTGCCCTCAGCTCCAGATGAAGCGACGACTGTATCACGTCAGTGACCCCTTTGCGGGAATAACCTATGGAAAGATTTATTGTGCTTAGTATTGACATAACCCCTAACCCCTAAAGGGGAAATTTATACCTAGTCCCTGAAAGGGAACTATGTTTGTTTTGTCTATTATATTTCTTAGATCTCTCATAAATCAAATTTTAGAAATTGAGGGGTAATTTTTCCAGCTCCCCTTTAGGGGCTGGGGGCATTTTATTTTCTCCTCAAAATAATCCAAATAATAATCGGGGCACCAAAGAGCGCACTGATGGTATTGATGGGTAAAGTATAAGTAGGTATTTGCGAAATGATATCACAGATCAATAACAAAGCCGCACCTGACAGGATGGTGGCCGGAATGAGTACCCGATGGCCGGAAGTTTTAAACAGCCCCCGGGCAATATGCGGAATGGCTACTCCCACAAAGGCGATCGGTCCAGTAAAAGCGGTGATGCCTCCTGCCAACAAACCCGTTGCAATCACAATCAGCAAGCGGGTACGGACGATGGACAATCCCAGCCCACGGGCATAGTTTTCGCCCAGTAGCAAACCGTCGAGGCTTTTTTGCAGAAACAGCGCCATGCCAATACCAACTACTACCACCGGCACCAACACTTGCATGTATGGCCAGGTAACGGCACTCAGACTACCAAAGGTCCAGGTGATAAACAGTTTTACTGCATCGGGATTACTAAAGTTTTGCAGCACACTGACCACCGATCCGGCAATGGTGCCAAACATCAATCCGACGATGAGCAACGAAACCGCACTGTTCACTTTGAACGATACCCCCACGACCAATGCCAATACCACCGAAGCACCAATGATGGCCGCCATCACCGTGGCCCATCCACTGCTCACGAAAGCCACCGGCAAAAGTGACGAAGCCATCATGACCAACGCCACGCCCAAACTTGCCCCCGAACTGATACCTAATATATAGGGTTCGGCCAGCGAATTGCGAAAAAGCGTTTGCATCATCAATCCGGCTACCGAAAGCGAAGCACCCGCCAGCACCGCAGCAATGGCTTTGGGCAAACGGAAATTGAGCAGAATTTCGGAATTGATAGCATCGGAACTGTGCCCGCTAAACACTGAAATGATTTCGGACAAGGGTATACGAATGCTCCCCCAGGCCAGATCGGCCAGAAACAATGCCAATACCAACAGGCTTAGTAACGGGAATAATAGGGTGTGACGGGTATTCAAATGGATTATTTTTTCAGCGCCCAAAGTTACAAAATATATAATCAATCGCCAGCTATTTTTTTCGAAGCAGAAGTATCGCGCCTAAATGCTCACCTACTTGCGAAAAGTTCGCAACCATTCAAACAACCGTTTTGGTACTTGCGAAGAGTTCGCAACCATTGAAACAACTGTTTTAGTACTTGCGAAGAGTTAGCAAGCATTAAAACAACTGTTTTGGTACTTGCTAAGAGTTAGCAAGCATTAAAACAACCATTTTGGTACTTGCTAAGAGTTAGCAAGCGTCGAAACAACCGTTTTGGTACTTGCTAAGAGTTAGCAAGCGTTCAGGCAACTGTTTTGCTATTACAAAAGAATGATCAAATAAATAGTTATTGATTCTATCTTCAGTCGATCATTTAAACCGACAAGACTATTTTTAGTCCAATGCGAACATCTACCGACAAAAGCTTATTAAAATATTCGAATAAAATACAAAAATCGCTTTCAATCTAAACTATATAAGCAGAAACGAGGTTGATAGGGAATAAAAATACGCACCGATGAAGAAAACGATAATATGCCTACTGGTACTATCCGGAGTAATATTGGCAGACAAAATACAGGCCCAACAAATAGTAAAAACAGTAAACTACGACCAGTTGGCACCCGTACTACACCGGCAGGACAGCGTGTTGTATGTAGTGAATTTTTGGGCTACCTGGTGTGCGCCTTGCGTCAAGGAATTACCGGATATAATGGAGGTAAACGAGGGGTTGAAAGGTAGGCCCAACTATAAAATGATATTGATATCGCTGGACAATGCGGCACAGATGGACAGCAAAGTGAAACCCTTTCTGCTAAAAAATAATATTACACCCGATGTATATCTGCTGGACGACAACAAGCGGATGAACTACTGGATAAACGAATTGGCACCCGACTGGAGCGGAACTTTACCGGCAACGGTACTGATACGCAATAGCAAAGTGCTGTTCTTTAAAGAAAACCAAATCACAAAAGATGAATTGGAACAAGCAATCGTAAAATTTCTCTAAAACAAAAACCTATGAACAAACTAAAACTTGCAGTAAGTGTATGTGTGATGGCGCTGGCCTCACTTACAGCCCAGGCTCAGGGCTACAAACCCGGCGATGTGGCCACTGATTTTAAACTGAAAAACGTGGATGGTAAAATGGTATCGCTCGCCGATTATAAAAAGGCCAAAGGATTTATCGTGATTTTCACCTGTAATCACTGCCCATTTGCCAAGGCCTACGAAGAACGAATTGTGGCACTCGACAAAAAATATGCGCCAAAAGGTTATCCGGTAATTGCTATCAATCCGAACGACCCAGCCCTATATGCCGAAGATAGTTACGACAACATGAAGGTGCGCGCCAAAGAAAAAGGATTTACCTTCCCATATTTGTTTGACGAAGGGCAAACCATTTTTCCACAATATGGAGCTACCAAAACTCCACATGTGTTTATTCTGCAAAAAGAAGGGGCTAAAAACATGGTACGTTACATCGGTGCAATTGATAACAATTACGCCAATCCGGCCGACGTAACCGAGAAATTTGCAGAAAAAGCATTGGACGAATTATTGGCCGGCAAACCTGTAAGCCAACCAACCACTGTAGCTATTGGCTGCGGCATCAAGGTGAAGAAATAGGACGAATAATTGGCCCCAAGACCCTAAAGGGGTTGTTTGAGGCAGTAGAGTAAATGAAATTTCAGACATAAAGATTATCTTTCCTTCTTATGAAAGAATAGTAGACGAAAGTATTTTACATCCCCTTTAGGGGCTTGGGGCAGTGTTTAAGGCAAGTCCTTCTCACAACACAAGAGGCGAACCGAAATAATTATCGGTTCGCCTCTCTCTTTTATAGAAATCGAAAAAAACTAAACTACGGTAAGATTAAAATTTATATTGCAGATTGAAACTGTAATTGAACGTTGCAATCGGATTCAAGCTATTATCGTCGTGTACGTTGTAGCTCATCGCATTGGTGATGTTGCTAAGTTTCGCTTTCAAATACCAGCTTTTCCAGGTATAAACCAACACAAAATCGTGTTGCAGATATTCATCCAGTTTCACCAGTTTGTAAGCATCGTTGGCCACTGTCACACGGGTAGAGCGGCCGGCATAACGCTCGCCCACATAGCTCGAAATGAATCCTGCCTGAAAGTTTTTCAACACCCCTTTGTCAAATTGGTAATTCAGGCTCAGGTTGGCAGTATGGTGCGGATTGTAACGCAATTCGCTACCTACAATATAGGTATTGCTCGCTGTATAAATGGTTTTGGTATAGCTGTAACCACCCATGATCGACAGGTTTTCGGTAGGGCGATATTCCATATCCAGTTCCACGCCACGGCCACGGGTTGCTCCGGCCAGTTCTTTAATATTGCTGTTGGTATTTCCGTTTTCCAGTGATATTTGTGCCAAATTACTGTTCGAAATCTGATAAGCCGTCAGGTTTACAGACAGTTTGCGGTGGAAAAATTTGTTCTTCACTCCCACTTCATACTGATCGATAATAGAAGGATCAAGCGCATTTCCGTTTACATCCACTCCGGTATTCAAGCTGAATGAATTGGAATATGAAGCAAAGAGCGAGTGATAGCGGTTGGGCTGAAAAATGATGCCACCTTTAGGAGAAAATGCATGATCCTTTGCCGACGAGTTTACAGTTTTGTCGGTTGAATAGGTGTATACATTACTTTCTGATTCGATATTGGAATACCGCACACCCAGCAACAGTTTCAGGTATTTATTCACCCCAATCAAATCCTGCGCATAGGCGCCATAACGGGTTACAGGAGCTGTAGTCAGTGTATTTTTGGTCATATTGGGGATGGCACGCTCGTTGGCTGCATTGTAATTGGCAAAAATATTAATGGTATCATAGCCAGCCACGCTGTTGTAAGCAGTGGTGCGGGTAGTATATTTCTCGTAATCCACTCCAACCAATGCCTGATGCGAGATACCCCATGTTTCGAAAGCAGCATTCAGGTCAACTTGCTCGATAAAGTAATTATCGTCCACCGAGCTATGCTGAATATTTCTTCGCCAGTTTCCGTTCGAAGCAATCGTACTTCCACTGGTATTTGGGCGGGCATTGCTCAACAAATCGGTATTGTAATAGCGCAATCCGGTAAGCGACGAGATATTCAGGTTTTTGCTGAATTTGTGAGTCAGTTTAGCCGAGGTAAAAGTTTGCTCTGAATTGTATTCGCCCCACGACACACCCAGGAATCGGCTGCGGGGTATATCGGCAATCTGATAGTTGACAATGCCGGCACCAAAATCGGGTGTGCGACTGTCTTTGGTGTAATCACCCTCAATCAACAGCGAAGTCTGCTTG
>JBJOOU010000105.1:0-5593 GCA_046051105.1 Bacteroidota bacterium | reverse complement strand
ATAAAACCGATTCAAAAACACCCTGGTCACTACTCGACGAATTTGCACTGTCGGTGTTTATCGACAAGCAAAATGTACTTTGGGTAGGCACCGACAATGGTGGCGTAAGTTTTGCCGATTTGGAACAACCCCGATTTTCCTTTTATCCTTTTCAGAATAATACCGAAAAGGACATTAAGGAAAGTACTATCAGAGCCTTATATCAGGACAAAAACAAAATTATCTGGATAGGTACGCGCAACAACGGACTGGCAAAAACAACATCCAATGGCAAAGTTATTCAGGTATTCCGAAACATACCCGGCAACAAAAACAGCCTGATAAACAATAGTATTCGCAAAATAATTGAGGATAAATATGGCTTTCTGTGGATAGGCACCAAAGGCGGGCTTGATCGATTTGATTCTAAAACGAATACCTTCGAACATTTTCTTTACGACTTCTCGGTGGACGAGCGTCATAACTGGATTTTTTCGGTGTACGAAGACAGAGAAGGCAATTTGTGGGCAGGCACATGGTACGGACTTGCGTTATTCGACCGGAAACAACAAAAATTCATCAATTATTTCAATCGTGGAAATAATGCACTGACACAAATCCGCAACATTACCGAAGATGCCAAAGGGCAAATGTGGATAGCCACACAAGGTAGTGGACTTAGCAGAGTAGTTAAGAAAAGAGTCAACGGGAAACTCCAACTCGAAGTCAAACAATACGAAAACGTTCCCCTTTCAAGCAACAGCTTGAAAGACGATTGGCTCTACTGCCTCAGTTTCGACAATTATGGTTACCTGTGGATTGGCTCTGGTAGTGGGCTCAACCGCTTCGACCCCCGCACTGAGAAATTTCTTGAATTCAACAACCACAAATTTCTTAACGATAGAATTATCCACGGCATAGTGTGCGATAAAGGCTCAGTATGGATAAGCCACCAAAATGGCCTTACTCAAATCGACTGTAAATCATTATCCACCAGAGATTATACTAAAAAATATGATTTATATGAGAATGAGTTTTCGGAAGATGCATTTTTTAAGAACGAACAAACGGGCGAACTATTCTTCGGAGGCAACAAAGGCTATATCTCTTTCTATCCGGCTCAGATAAGTCATCGATCTACTCCACCTCAGATTATCATTTCAGGGCTCAGAATATCTGATGAAAATGTCAACGTCAATCAGATAATTGATGAAAGAAAAATTCTGGACAAACCCTTGTACCTGACAAAAAAGATAGCACTTGCCTGGAGGCAGCGTAACTTCCAGATTGAGTTTGCGGCGCTGTACTTCCCGGCCCCCGAGAATGTGAGATATGCCTATCGTCTGACAGGGCTGGATAATAACTGGGTATACACCAATGCTTCCATGCGTACGGCGGTATTTACCAATTTGCAACCTGGCACTTATCATTTCGAAGTAAAAGCGGCAAATCCAGATGGAATTTGGTCACAAAAACCAACCAGTATGGAAATCGTCATTCTCCCCCCCTGGTGGCAAACATGGTGGGCGAAACTTATTTATATTTCCGTAGCAATTATACTAATCGTGATTACTATACGGTTTATGCTGGAACGACAAAAATTCCGACACGAAATTCACTTGGAAAGAGTTAAAGCGGAACAAATAAAAGAGATGGACGACCTTAAGAATAAATTGTTCACCAACATTTCTCATGAGTTCCGCACACCGCTTACGCTCATTATCGACCCGATAGAAAAACTGCAACAAAAACAGGATATAGACGAACAGAGCCGACGATATTATAGCCTGATCAGCAAAAATGCTCACCGGCTAATGGAGCTGGTAAATCAATTTCTGGAGCTAAAAAAGATAGAATCAGGAAAAATGGAGCTACATCCAGTCTGTCATGATTTTATACAATACATAAAAAGCCTGACGGAATATTTTTCCATTCATGCTCAGCTACATAATATCGAATTTCAGTTTCGTTGCGAAGAAAAACAACTTTTCACCTGCTTTGATGCAGAGAAAATGGATAAGATTATTCTGAATTTGCTAACCAATGCCTTCAAAAACACTGCAGATGGGGGCAAAATTGAACTACAAATTAATATACACACCACCAGCCGACAAATAGAAATTCGAATTAAAGATACCGGCAGTGGTATACCCGCCGACCAGTTAGATAAAATTTTCGAACCATTTTATCACACCAACAGCCCCACCGGCTTTCACAGTTCAGGCATAGGACTAACCATGGTAAAAGAACTGGTAAGGTTACACAATGGCAAAATCTTAGTCGAAAGTCAGGTTGGTAAAGGCACAACATTTACTGTCGAGATACCTGTTGTAGAAGGCAAATTTTCAGCCGTTAAAGCACCAACCATAGTAATGCCTGCTTATTCCGATTGTAGAGAATTAGCCGAAACAATACCGGGAAAGCAAGATCAGTATCTACCATTAGTACTAATTGTAGAAGATAATTCCGAAGTTAGAACATATATTGCCAATGAATTATCAGACGTCTTTAAAATCATCCAAAGCGAAGATGCTACAGCCGGATTCGAGGCAGCCTGTCAACAAATCCCTGATCTTATTATCAGCGATATTATGATGCCCGGTAAAACGGGCTTTGAATTCTGCAAAGAAATCAAAGAAAATGAAAAAACGAGCCATATTCCCGTGATACTGCTGACCGCGCAACATGCCAATGAATATCGAATAGAGGGTTATGAATGTGGTGCCGACGCCTTTCTAACGAAACCCATCTACTCGGCTATCCTAAAGATAAGAATTGCAAATTTGATAGAAAGTCGAAAGAAGTTGAGAAGTATGTTCGACAAAAGCACAGGCTTTGACACAAACCTGATTGCGTCCAATAGCACCGATAAACAGTTTATCAACAAACTGATTGAAATCATTTACGAAAATCTGGACAGTACCACTTTCGATGTTGAAGAACTGGCTTCGAAAGTAAATCTGAGCCGCACTCAGCTTTACCGAAAGGTGAAAAGCATGACAGATAAAACCGCACAGGAATTTATTACCACCATAAAACTAAAGCGCGCTGCAGAGTTAATTCTAACAGGACAATACTCAATCACACAAGTTTCAGAAATGGTTGGTTCAAGCGAAGTAGGAAATTTCAGCAGGAGCTTCTTTAAGCAATTCGGAGTATCTCCCACCACTTACAAAAACATGCACATAACAAAATAGTCCACTTTACGGCAATCCATTTTAGCCCATTCGGAGAGAATAAGCATCCACCCGAATGGGCTTTTTAAATTCTTCTCAAGCATACCACTTCTCTAAGGTCATCCAACCTTTCTCCTGCTTATTAGCAGCATCAACATGTAGTATCCAAGTGTACATTTATATGTACAACAGTACAACACAACCAAAATAAAGTACTACAAAACAACAGTTTACCCTTCATGTATCATATTGATAATATATTGTAACAAGATGATAAATGGATTTGAAAGCCCTTATTTACATTTGTATTCGTTAACCTCAACATTGTGATAGAAAAAACAGATCTTATCAGCGATACACATTATCAGCTAAACTAAACTTCTGTTTCTTTTTACGTAAGGATAACAAATAAGATCAAACACAATCTTTTATAAATCTATTTAAATGAAAAACATGAACAAGAACCTAAGGAAAAGGGGAAACGAACTTCTCAGGAAGTTGCTCACCCTCGTCGTTTTGCTTCTGACGATTCAGATCGTCACAGCTCAGTCCGCAAGCATCAAAGGTGTCGTGAAAGATGAATCGGGAGCCATTCTACCCGGTGTATCAGTAAAAGTTCAGGGTACCAAAATCGGAACCATCACCGACATTAATGGAAACTTTCGAATTAGCGGAGTTACCCAAAAATCTATCCTCGAATTCAGTTTCATTGGTCTAGAAACCCAACGAATCACCGTTGGTACCCAACAATCGCTGGTCGTTACTCTCAAGAATTCAGCTTTTACACTCAACGAAGTAGTATCTATCGGGTATGGTAGCGTAAAGAAAAGTTCGCTTACCGGTGCTGTTTCCAAAGTAAAAGCAGAAGCCCTGGCCGATCGTCCCATTACCCGTGTAGAAACTGCGCTACAAGGTGCGATGCCTGGTGTGGATGTACGTACAACTACCGGACAACCCGGACAGGATGTTCAAATCAGAATTCGTGGTGCTGCCTCTATTAGTGCAAGTTCAGATCCATTATATGTTGTAGATGGAGTACCTGTATCATCTCTTTCAAACATTAATCCGGCTGACATATCTACAATGGAAGTATTGAAAGATGCTGCTTCAGCGGCTATTTATGGTTCAAGAGGATCTAACGGGGTTGTACTGGTTACCACCAAATCAGGTAAATCAAACAAAAACGAATCACCCACAATATCATTCACAGCAACTTATGGGACACAAATGCTGGAAAAAAAACTTGATCTGTTGAGTGCTACTGAATGGATCAATTTCAGACTCCGCTATAATGATGCGAACTATTTGAAACTTGCAGCAAACAACAAAGTGACAAATGCATCCATTAGCGATGACAATACTACCCGTATGAAAAACATTGGTGGAGACATCACAAAGGCCAAAAACTACAATGTTATTTTGGACGATCGTTGGTTCAATATAGTTGCTCCTGGTCAACACAGTTATACCCCAACCTCAGATCAGTTATCATTGCTCGATTGGCAAGATAATTTCTTCCAGAGCGCTCCTACTCAACAATATAATTTAAATGTAAACGGAGGAACCGAAAAAACTAAATATATGTTTTCGGCTGGTTATATAAACCAGGAAGGTATCGCGCGTGGAACCGGTTATAACCGCTTAAGCGTTCGCTTAAATATTGAAAGCAAAATAAAAAGCTGGTTGACAGCCGGAATGATTCTGGCTCCTTCCTATTCTACAACAACAGGAGGTGGACTGGCAAACGGTAAAGATTCAAAAACACACCAAACAGTAGCTTCTACACCGGTTTCTGAATCTGGAGTTGGTTATATGACCAATGTACAACCCAATACTCAATACTTATGGGCTGGTACAACATCCAGTACAAGCTACTACATGGATAAAAACCTGAATTCATCAAAGACGATGTTCTTAAATGCAACATCCTTTGTTAGATTGGAGCCATTTAAAGGGCTAAAAGTACAAGCTACAGCTGCAACTAACTTCTCAAACACCAACGGTTCAACATATATTTACTCTGCAACCAGTAGCAGCTGGTCATCCGGCGAAGGGATAAGCTCGTCAGGTAGTCACACGACATCCACAAAATTCGACAACAGTTTATTTCAGGTGATTGCAAACTACGACAATTCGTTTGGCGATCATAACATTGGCGCAATGGCTGGATATTCGGTTGAACAAAGCAATACCGGCTACAGCACCAACCAAACTTATTCCAAACCTTTCAATGATGCGCTCGCCGAATCATTTAATGGTTCAGTAATTGCCGCCGGAACCAACATTGTTACCCAATTAACGCCTAATGATTTATTATCTTATTTCGGACGTTTACAATATGACTACAGTGGCATATACTTTGTTTCAGCAAGTATCCGTCGTGATGGATGTTCACTCTTCGGCCTCAAAAATCAATGGGGAAGCTTTCCTGCAGCATC
>JBJOOU010000104.1:0-10805 GCA_046051105.1 Bacteroidota bacterium | reverse complement strand
ATGTATTGAAGTCCGCTTGCAGTAGTTTTTACTCCTTCTTTGGTCATGTTTTCTGCAAGGAATTGTTTGCCTTCCAGTTTTTTCTTTTCTGTATCGGCTGTTTGGGCTTTTTGGATATATTCACGGAAATATTTGGTGGCATCTTCTTGTTTCATCAATGCAGAATCACCTTTCATAGCAGTAGCAAAACCCTTTACAATCAAATCGATATTTGATTTACCACCGGGAATACCTTTCAGATTCTTCGCAAAGTCATTACCTACATTCAATCCTAATGCATAGCTCATTGAGTCTACATCGTTAGTGAATACTTTTACTGGTACAACAGGTACTGCTGCCTCTTTTTTCTTTTTGTCTTTCGCCACGGCTGACGTAAATACTACAGCAGCAGCCATGAATAAAACTGTCTTTTTCATTTTTCGTTTGATATATTTTTTAAGATTATACGATTTCAAGTAATTCAACTTCGAATACAAGAGTTGAATAAGGAGCAATGTGCTGACCGGCACCCTGAGCACCATAAGCCAAATCAGAAGGAATAAATAGTCTCCATTTTGAACCTACAGGCATCAATTGAAGCGCTTCTACCCATCCGCTGATCACTTGGGTTACTCCAAATGTAGCTGGCTCACCTCTTTGAACTGAGCTATCGAACACTGTTCCGTCAATCAACGAACCGTGGTAATGAACTTTTACCTGATCGGCAGCCGATGGAGTAGCTCCATTACCTTCAGTCACCACTTCGTATTGCAGCCCGCTTTCCAATGTTACCACACCTTCGCGTTTTGCATTTTCGGCAAGAAATGCTGTTCCTGCTTGCTTAGCTGCTTCACTTACTTTTGCCTGAAGTGCCTGAAAAAACTCATTGATGATAGTTTGGGCTTCCTGGTAACTGATTTCCGGATCTTTTTGCTCCATTACATCCTGAATACCTTTAGCAAGTTTTGCGTAATCCAATGCGGTTACTCCACTTCCTAACAAATTGTTTCCCAGGCTTAAACCCAGTGCATAACTTACTTTTTCCATTTCAATAGTTTGACTCCCTGATGAAATCGCCAGAGATTGCTTTGTTATTTAATAATTGTTTGATTTTCAACTGTAAGAGCGTGCTTCCTGATGTATCGTGATATCCGTGACAGATTTGCACAAAAAAGCGTTTGCAAAGATAGCTGATTTGTTGGATTATAACACGTTAATAATTCAAAATTATCGGAAGCTGACTACGATGGGGAGTTTCTCCTTTTTTCGATTTCCATTGGTTGGATTAAATAGTTCGAAATAAAGTACATAAACACCTGCATTCACGTTTTTTCCCTTTTGTGTTTTGCCATCCCAAGTAAAAAATCCGGCGCTTCCCAACAGCTGGTTTTGGGCAATTTGAAACACTTTTTCACCATTCGGAGTTAGAATCAACGCATTACATACATATCCGGCACTTTCTGTCTGATAATGAATCATGCACACATCGTCAATACCATCATTATCGGGAGTAAAAGCTTCCGGCTCCAACCAAACCAGCTTTTGCTGATCTCCTGATTGGATTTCTCTGTATTGCGAATTCCTGTAACCTGGTGTTCCATAAAGTGTTTCCGAGGAAGCCGAGTGCCAACTAGAGGCTTCATTCGAAGGTAATTCGGGGTTGATTCGCTCCAAAGCTACTCCTTTGGGATTCTTCACCAACGGGTGGTGCCATTTAGTACTGTAAGTCACCGCATCATATGTAGTATCTTTCGCCGTATTAAGCAATGCGATGGTAGCTGCATCATTATTCAGCGATGTCCATTCGGAACTAACTATTCGAGCTTCCGAAGAGCAATTATGATAGCGGAAAACAGAATCGGCATCTTCAGTAATTGCTATATAACTATCTGGTAATAAATAAGTTTCAACAGGTATTTTAGTAACGGTACTATAACTTTTATCAGACCTCAAACTACCTACTATACAGCCCGAAATATCCAGGTATTTTGATGATTTGTTATAAATCTCGACATATTCTAATGAATTGACCGGATTTTCAAACATAATTTCATTTATTACCAAATCGCCGGGCTGTTTTTGCTCTATGATTCCCGTAGTTTTACAGCTATCTGCCAGTCGGTTACCCGCCAAATCCGCTATACCTGTCAGGCAAAACGAATACAACCTACCAGTCTCAAAATCAGTATTAAAACTAAGATCAACGGTTGTCTTATCTGCGGAAACAACTTGCGAAGTAATGCTACCTGTAAAATCTGATACCTCATACGCAGAATGGGTAAAATCCATTGGTTCTGAAAAGGTAAGGCTAACACGATTGGTGCCGCTGATGGAGAGTCTTTTCCAGATGGGAGCTACATTATCTTCCTGCTTACTTCCTGTCACTACAATGTCGTCAAAATAGTAATCGGAACCTGTGGTGGTGGTATTGGCATACAAAACACCAAAGTATTTACTGGAGCTAATCAATTGATTTGTAGCACTTCCTTCCACAACATAATCGGCCTCTGAAGGTTTTTTGCTATACAACACAAAGTTGCCTGCATCATCACGGGTCACTTTTATTCTGAACTCTACCGGATTTCCATCGGTTCGTTTGTCTACTCCATCTATAATTTTGGTCTTTTTGGTACCTTGCTGTACATACAGTGATATTTCATCGTTTGTTCCGCCTATCTGCACATAGTAACCATTGCATCCCGATGTAAGATCCGCTTGATCTGAAATGATGTAAATAGCTGAATAATTGGAAGATGATGTCGTGTAATTGATCTTTACCCAACATTCCCAACTGGCATTATTGATAACCTCGGAGGGGGTAAAAAGCCAGGAAGTAGAGGTGGTAGCTGCCTGCGACTGGAGCTGATATGCTGAATTAACCATAAAATTCGCAGTGGTTCCCGTCCAATTTGGAGTATTTATGAAGTTTCCATCCAAAAAACTTTCATTCACTTGCCCGAAACTCAAAAAGGGCATTAAAATCATAAAAAACAGACCTAATTTCTTCATTTTGTGCATGTATTATATTTAAATGAATTATTTTTGCAGTCCCATTGTTGTAAAAAAACATTTTGGTACAACTGATAATTGTGATTTCCGGTTGGGTATTGAAATACAAATATATGAATATTTTAATAAAACAAACATACCGGTGGGCCAGATATTTAAAATAAACTAAAAAACATTCATACAAGAATAAATTTCTAATTCCATTCTCGTAAATGATTACAGGGAGTGATTAATTATCAAAACAATGAAAGTAGCAATTGTAGGCGCCAGTGGCGCTGTAGGCCAGGAGTTTTTGCGTGTTTTGGCCGAACGCAATTTCCCCATTTCGGAATTGACCTTGTTCGGTTCAGCCAGAAGTGCGGGTAGTGTTTATGAGTTCAAAGGTGAAAAATACACCGTAAAGGAACTGAAACACGGCGACGACTTCAAGGGAATCGATATTGTATTTGCTTCGGCCGGAGCAAGCATCTCAAAAGAATATGCTGAGGATATGACCAAATTTGGTGCTGTGATGATCGATAACTCATCTGCTTTCCGTATGGATACCGATGTGCCATTGGTAGTACCCGAAGTAAATGCAGCTGACGCAAAAGACCGTCCACGTGGTGTTATTGCCAATCCAAACTGTACCACTATCCAAATGGTAGTGGCGCTAAAAGCCATCGAAAACCTGTCGCACATCAAACGTGTACATGTTTCTACTTATCAGGCTGCCTCAGGAGCGGGTGCTGCTGCTATGGACGAGCTGGAATTGCAATACAAACAAGTATTGGCCGGTGAACCTGTAACGGTTAGCAAATTCGCTTATCAGTTGGCTTACAACCTGATTCCTCAGGTAGATGTATTTACCGACAACGGTTACACCAAAGAGGAAATGAAAATGTACAACGAAACCCGTAAAATCATGCATTCGGACATCGAGGTAAGTGCTACCTGCGTACGTGTGCCTGCATTACGCGCTCACTCTGAGAGCGTATGGGTGGAAACTGAAGCTCCGCTTACAGTAGCTGAAGTTCGAGCTGCTTTTGAAGTTGCTCCGGGCGTGGTTATGATTGACAATCCTGCTGAAAAACAATATCCAATGCCATTGTTCCTGTCAGGTAAAGATCCTGTACACGTAGGACGTCTGCGCAAAGATATTTCGAACCCTAACGGTATCACTTTCTGGTGCGTAAGCGACCAGATTAAAAAAGGCGCAGCTCTCAACGCAGTTCAGATTGCTGAATACCTGATTGCCGAAGGCAATATCAAATAAAAGCTTTAGTAAGCTGTAAATTAAAAAGCCCCGAAGTGATACTTCGGGGCTTTTTTGATTTCAGATTTATAAGCATTTCGCCATTACCTATGTCCTTAAATAGTGGCTGTTACACGCTCAGTGACGATCATGTAATATCGTGCGAAGTTTTCATCCTTCATATGTTCTATAAGCTCTTTCTGCCATTTCGAAGCCTCGTCTGACAGTGCTACCAGTTTCTTGTTATTGTCCAAATGGTCGGGATCGTTTTTCTGAAATTTAGCCATGGCATGAAACTCCTCCAACCAACGTTCATAATTGGCCATAAATTTCTGCTGTTCAGGCGTTAGCTTGATCTGTTCTTTTTGCTGGGAAATCACTTCAGTAACACCGGTATAACCAACCGAAGTGAGTACTGCAGCACCCGATATAAGTCCCAGTTTTTTCAAAAAATCCCTACGATTCGATTCGTATCCGTCCATACTATTCAACTGTTTGATGGTTATTGAATTCTGATAAAGTACCTACTATAACCACTTAAATGTTCAAAAGTTCATGCTCATTTGTTTATTTGCACATTTACAGCAAAAAAATCCACACTGTTCAATAAAATATGAAATACATTCGAATGAAAATAAAATCTGATATGTATGAAGAATCAACTTTTAGGAATCCTACTCGATTATCTGGAATATGCAGATCTGTATCCCGAAAATTGCCTAATCGCATTTATTGGGGGAAGTGAAATAATTGCGATTTCTGCCACCGATACCGAAAATACCAGACACTCCTACCCGATCACCTATTTTCTGCGTAAAAACAAAGAAAAAGGCTGTTACGAACCAAATCTGGAGGCAGTCGATAGCATTGCATTGCCATTTTAACCACCCGCCATTTTCTGATCAAAAATAGTGGAAATAAAAACACAATCATAACTAACTGTATATCAATAAATATACCGTTAAATAGAGCTTCTGAGATTTTGATGGATAAATTTTGCTGAGCAATTATACAGATTATGCTACTCTCATTATTTTTCCACAACCACAATATTTCACTCCGGATATAACCCCGCTTTCATTCGCCTTACCAAATTCAACTCCTGCAGAAAGCACCATCGTAAAAGCATCCGGTAAGTCACATTCCGGAAAAATACAGTTTAACTCTATATTTATTGCGTTCATCGATCCAGTGGTAGAAATCCAGTCTGTTACAAAATAATCATTGCCGTCGTTGTAGGGATAGATCTTAATACCGTATTTCTGATCTTCCTGCAGATATTCAACATCTGAAGCATACCAAAGGAAAAAATGCAATCTAAAAAAGGGTTGATTCGGAAAATTGTATAAGTGATCACTGGCATCGAATGCAGGTACCCGAATTTTAGCGATACCCGTGTCTCGCTGTAGATCCATAGTTAAAGGCATTCTCAATACGTTTTCAAAAACCTGTTTCTTGCTAAAGCTGAAACCAAGAATTATTTCACGCTGTTTGGATAAATAGAGACCACGATTACCGTGCTCCGAGATCGTATCCAGATTCTGAATTTTTTTAGCTAAACCATTCAAAGATCCTATTGCAGGATAATCTTCCAAGAAATTCAATTTATGATATGATTCACGCAACATTTTACCCATCATTGTACAGCCCTTCCATTCGTTGTTATTCCGTCTGAGCTTTTCGAACTGAGGCTTCGTCTTGATAGCTCTTTTTGATGGACCACCCTTCATGCGCACATACACCTGGTCGCCTCCCTGAATGGTATAAAACGATGCATTAGCAAGTCCACCTACAATTTTCTGCATTCCTTTCACTCTGGCCATAACTGTATTTATTTTATGAAGATATAATGTTGGGATATACTACAAAGATATGCATTTCTTATTAATAATTAATTACTCATAAATATATATGATAGTATTATAACTATGATATATCTATGGTATTTCTATAATATGTCTATGTTATATAATAAAATATGAACTGAATATAGATTATAGATAATATAGAGGAGACCTAACTGTATTGTAAGGTATGTAAGATTTTAAATAGCGTGTAAAAATAGATGTCGAGTCAATAATGTAATAACTAGCAAGTATTTTTTATAACTTTGCAGCCCAAAACTTTAGCCACACAAGGACTGTTTTTTGAATGGCTAAGTACAAAGAGAAGAAAATAATAAATGACTAAATAGAAATAGTACAATGGATTTTAAATACGATGTAATCGTTGTAGGGGCCGGACATGCTGGTAACGAAGCTGCATGTGCTGCCGCCAATATGGGTTCGCGCACACTGCTGATCACGATGGACATGAACAAGATCGGTCAGATGAGCTGCAACCCGGCCGTTGGTGGTATAGCCAAGGGACAAATTGTGCGTGAAATCGATGCATTGGGGGGACAGATGGGTATCATCACCGACCGCTCTGCTATCCAGTTCCGCATGCTCAACCGCTCCAAAGGCCCTGCCATGTGGAGCCCTCGCTCGCAGAGCGACCGCCATGAATTTATAAAACAATGGATAGATACCGTTTCCAACACCCCTAATCTGTTTATCTGGCAGGATACGGTAGTGCAACTGATCATCGAAAACAATACAGTAGTTGGTGTTATTACTGCCCTTGGGGTAGAAATGAGAGCTAAATGCGTTGTACTTACCAACGGAACTTTCCTCGGTGGACTCATGCATTTCGGCAAACAGCAGCTTACCGGTGGTCGTGTTTCTGAACCTGCTTCTTATGGAATTACCGAACAGTTGAAATCGATTGGTTTTACAGCTGACCGTATGAAAACAGGTACTCCCTGCCGTATAGATGGAAGAACAATTGATTTCAGAAAAACTGCCGAACAAATGGGCGATGATGACTTCCACAAGTTTTCATTTCTGGAAGAGTCCAAGCGCGAATTGGCGCAGCGCAGTTGCTGGATTACTTATACCAACGAACAAACGCACGAAGAGCTGCGCAAAGGATTAGCTGATTCTCCACTTTACAACGGACAAATCCAGAGCATCGGCCCCCGTTATTGTCCCAGCATCGAAACCAAGATCGTAACTTTTGCCGATAAACTCGCGCATCAATTATTTCTGGAACCGGAAGGTGTCAATTCTCAGGAATACTATTTGAATGGGTTCTCATCTTCCCTGCCCCTTCAGGTACAAATAAATGCTATCCATACCGTACCCGGACTGGAAAAGGCTGAACTTTATCGTCCGGGCTATGCAATAGAATACGATTTCTTCGATCCTACGCAGCTAAAGCACACGCTGGAAACGAAGCGCATCAAGAATCTCTTCTTTGCCGGACAAATAAATGGAACCACTGGTTATGAAGAAGCCGGTGGTCAGGGTCTGATTGCAGGTATCAATGCGCATATCAATTGCCACGGGGGAAACGAATTTATACTGGGTCGTAATGAAGCCTATATTGGCGTATTGATCGATGATCTAGTTACTAAAGGCGTGGATGAACCCTACCGCATGTTTACTTCGCGCGCTGAATATCGTTTGATTCTTCGTCAGGATGACGCCGATTTCCGGTTGACTGAAAGAGGAGCTGCTATCGGATTGGCCAAAGAAAACCGAATTCAACAGCTAAAATACAAACAAGCTGAAGAAGAAAAGCTCATCGATTTTATCAGCAATTATTCGATAAAACCAGCTTATATAAATAGCTTTCTGGATAAGATGGGTTCGGCAGAATTAAAGCACGGATGCAAACTTCGAGACCTTGTATTAAGACCTCAATTTGGTATCAATGAACTGGCAACAGCTATCCCTGCCCTACAGAAAAAGATTGACGAAATAGTTGTTCGCAAAGAAGAAATTATCGAAGCAACCGAAGTTATTCTGAAATATGAAGGTTATATAGAACGCGAAAAACAGATTGCAGCTAAGCTTCAACGCCTCGAGCATATTGCCCTTCGTGGACGAATTGATTATAATTCGGTTCAATCATTATCTACCGAGGCTCGCCAGAAGCTAACAAAGATTGACCCCGAAACCATCGGCCAAGCTAGCCGTATACCAGGTATCTCTCCTAGCGATGTAAATGTACTTCTGGTACTATTAGGACGATAAAAACAAAGGAAAATGCCGATAAATAACGATTTTATCGGCATTTTTACGTTCCACGTGAAACAATTCAATATTATTCGATGCATGAAAATGTATGAACGTACTACAATTTATAACTTGCTAATACACTCAGATATATGTAGAGGCATATAATTGTAGGTAATCAATAAATTGATATGTATAAATAAATGCTGATAAATCAACAAACAGCTGTTTATGAATATATGGGGAAAAATAATAATATGTGTAGTCATTATAGTTGGTATATTCCAATAAGTATTCTTTGAAAAAAAGGAAAATTTTTTGAGAAAAAGACTATAATATAACTAGAAAAAGAGGAAATTTTTTTGAAATAGGGAGTATAAATGATTTTTCATACAGAAATTCAACATAGAAAAAGGAAAAAGCTGAGATCGTAATGGAAAAGAGTATAACAGTCTGCATGTAATGATGAAATAGATAATATATATCCAAAACCATGTTCCACGTGAAACAAATGAACAAAAATTGAGAGGCGCTGAGAATAGCGTAAACGAAAATAAATGTATATTTGCACGTAAATATTGAACTGATGAAGCCTAATGAAAATTTGAAAAAACAGATAGATGCCCTACCCGATTGTCCGGGCGTTTATCAATATTACAATTCGGAAGAAGAAATAATCTATGTAGGCAAAGCGAAAAACTTGAAGAAACGGGTATCATCTTACTTCAATAAAATACATGATTCTGGCAAGACAAATGTATTAGTGAAGAACATTCAATCGCTAAAATACATAGTTGTTGAGACTGAAGAAGATGCATTGTTGCTAGAAAATAATTTGATAAAGCAATACCAGCCGCGGTATAATGTCTTACTAAAGGATGGTAAAACCTATCCAAGTATTTGTATTACGAAAGAAACTTTTCCGAGGATATTCAAAACGAGAAATATAATTAAAAACGGAGCCCAATACTTCGGACCCTATAGCTCCAACTATACTATCAATTCACTATTGGAAATTATTCACGACCTCTATCCTATTCGTACTTGCCGATTCCCAATAAGTACAGAAGGTATCCGGGATAAAAAATATAAAGTCTGTTTGCAGTATCATATTCATAAATGCAACGGAGTTTGTGAAGGAAAAGAGACAGTAGAAGAATATAGGAATCATATTGATGCTATTCGAGAAATTATAAAAGGTAATGCTGATGAGATTAGTAAACTGCTTTACGATCAAATGCAAAAATTGGCTTCAGAATACAAATTTGAAGAAGCTCACGCCATCAAACAAAAGTATGAATTGATTGAAAACTATAAATCAAAATCCATTGTTTCGAACACAATTGTGGATGATACAGACGTATTTGCTTACGATGAAAGCGAGGGATCAGCCTATGTAAACATTCTGCGTATTTCAAGAGGCTCTATAGTTCAAGGCTTTACGATTGAATATAAGAAAAGAATGGAGGAAGACAAGGAAGAAATTCTTGCGATGGCGATAGTAGAACTGAGAGAGAGGTTGAATAGCACATCAAAAGAAATAGTACTTCCATTCAAAATAGATTATGAAATAAATGGAGTAAATGTGATTATTCCGCAACGCGGCGACCGCAAAAAATTGCTCGATTTATCCATCCAGAACGTTAAACAGTACAAGCTGGATAAACTAAAACAAGCTGAGAAGTTAAATCCGGATCAACGAAGTATGCAGTTGATGAAAGCCATTCAGGAAAAATTGCATCTTGATAAAGCACCAGTTACAATCGAATGTTTCGACAACTCGAATATACAGGGAAGCGATGCAGTGGCAGCATGTGTGGTATATGTTAAGGGAAAGCCATCCAAGAAGGATTACCGGAAATACAATATCAAAACTGTAGTAGGTCCGGATGATTATGCTTCCATGAAAGAAGTAGTGAGAAGAAGATATAGTAGGATGTTAAACGAAGAAACTCCCCTACCCGATCTAATAGTAGCTGATGGAGGAATTGGACAAATGGAAGTAATACGCCAGGTGATAGAAGATGAATTGAAATTGAATATTCCAATTGCTGGTATGGCGAAAGATAATAAACACCGAACAAGCGAAATCTTAATAGGATTTCCGCCGCAGGCGGTCGGCATGAAAGGAACTGATCAACTTTTTAAATTCTTTGCTTCCATGCAGGAAGAAGTGCACCGATTTGCTATCAGCTTCCACAGAGACAAGAGAAGCAAGTCGCAAACAGCTTCGGAACTCGATTCGATAGCCGGAATAGGAGAAAAAACGAAAAATGACCTGATAAAGCGTTTCAAAAGCGTAAAACGAGTTAGTTTGGCTGAAATTCCAGAACTGGAAGAAGTAGTAGGAAAATACAGGGCGTCAATTATTTACAAGCATTTCAGGCCTTCTGAGAGCCTCTGAGAATCGCATATTTGATTTTTACCGTATCTTTGCACGTAAATATAGAACCCTTAACCCCTAAAGGGGAATGGTAATTAGCAAGTGTAATGAAAAACAATTAACAATGAAATTAGAGAAC
>JBJOOU010000103.1:0-24324 GCA_046051105.1 Bacteroidota bacterium | reverse complement strand
ACAACTTCTATCAGAATTTGTCTGATGCTGATCGGGCTGTGTTAGGAGTTTATGCGCAATTTACATCTTTAGCGAAACAAGTAGTCGTTTTGAATGAACTACGTGCTGATATGATGGACGTTACAACAGCAGCAACTCCTGAATTGGAAAAACTAAACCTGAATCAGATAGATTCAACCAATACATGGGTAAGTCCATTACAGTTCTATGCGGTCATTAATTCTTGCAATGACGTTCTTGCAAATTTCGACAAAATGCTTGCCGAGAATAAATTCACCAGAGACGAGTATAACGAAAGATATTCTGATATTGGTGCTTTGCGCACATGGATCTATTTACAACTAGTAAATATTTATGGAAGTGTACCCTACATAACAGAACCATTGGTGAACCTCACCGATGTAGAAAAATACAAAGGGCAACGAGAAAATGCAGATGTACTTCTGCCAAAACTAATCGAGTTTATGAAGAGTCTGCCACTGTTGGACGACTACACTTACTCAAATTTGATCAATGGTAATCCAAACGGTTATTCATTGGAACCAATGTTTATCAGCAAAAAAATACTGCTGGGCGACTTGTATCTTTACAACAATCAATATGCTGAAGCTGCCCACTATTACCGCATTGCCATGTCCACCGACGAAACAAGTGCCAATTTAAATGCGAAAAGAATGAGATATCGTTTGTATAACTACGCATTCACGGCTACATCAGGTGAACCCGGATGGTATGCCATCGTTTTTAGAGATGGACATATTGAGGATGAAAATGGGATGATTAACACATGGAAATATATATTTTCTGACGTTCCAACTTCGCGTAAAGCAACTGATAGAGCATCAATGGAAAGAATTTGGTGTATCCCTTTTGACGATAAGCTGAAACCGGTTAACCCATTTACAAATATATTTGAAGGATACCAACTCAAAGCATCTGATTATGCAATGGACTCTTTATGGGGTAAACCTATGCGCAATCAATTTCCTTACGATGCTCGTGGCAAGGGTGGCTCATACACTGGTAATGGATTAATTTCCAAATACAGTGGAACCAACTCTAATACATTGGCTAAACAACATGGATACTGGATGCTATATCGCGCAGCAGGTTTACACCTGAGATATGCCGAGGCGGCCAATAGAGCAGGTTACCCCTACTTAGCATGGTGTTTCTTGAACAATGGTATTAAGAATGAAAAATATCGTTATAAAAAAGCAGATGGATCATACTTTCCGGATGACTCTTGCTATGTAACAGGAAAAAGTCCATTTGAACCCTATCCAACCGACTATCGCTTTGATGCAAGATACCCACGCGAATGGGACGCTAATGCTGGCGTACGCGGCAGAGCATTTATGCCTGTTGTAAATTTCCCCGCAGGGCTTAGCACTCAATTAGATAGTATACAATGGTTGGAGAAACAAATTGTACGAGAAGCCGGACTTGAATTGGCCTTTGAGGGACAACGATGGAGCGATTTGGTACGTATTGCCCGCCGAATGAATAAAGAAGGGCGAGATGGATTCCATTTTTTATTTGACGAAAACATCAAGAAAAAATATGAAAGAGCCAATATCCCTGCACCGAATTTCAGTACAACTGAATCGAGTTGGTATCTGCCTTTCTACGAATAATAAAATAACTTATTGCAAAAACGATTTTTCACCAGGCATTAATACACCTCTGCCTGAGTGAAAGATCGAAAAAATATGATATATTTGAGGTGTCCTATAAATTTTTAATCACAATGAAAAAGACATTTACACTATTAATTACCGTCGCTATCTCAGCGTTCGTAAACTTGGGTAGCTCTTTTGCACAGACAAAAAGCTATTTTCCCAATTATTTTATCAATCAAAGTTTTGATGGAATTGAAGCCCTTCCTAGCGGATGGACAGGAGTTTCGAGTACAAGTTGTTTCTTCGGGCATGCCGCAGCTGCTTACACTGTAGCAAATGGGTATACAAAGGTGTCAGCTTCGGGGTCAGGTACACGCGGAGGTGAATTGCGCTTCCCGTCTACAATCAACAGTGCTTTTAAAGATTCAACCGTATGGGTTATGGAATTCGACTGGACTGTTAACAGTGCAGACTGGAGAGCTTCTCAAGCCAATGGGTTCTTTGTAATGGGTCCAAACAGCGCCAATGTAAACGTGAATGACACTTGGTACGGAGATGTTTTGTTCGGGCTCTATTGCTACAAGAATGGAGGTTATATTCATTTAATGAACCTTGACCCTGTAGGTCTTCCCAAAAGAGATGCTGGTGGCGCAATTATACCAGGTGAATTTCAAGGACCTGTTTTCTATAACCAAAATGGGAACAATGGAATATTTAAACGTGCAGGTGCATCAAGCACAACTGACTACGTGTTAGTTGACAGCTTGAACAGAAGTACAAAAACAAAAGTAGTTTTGAACCAAGCCTCTAAATATCACATATTTGCCGAGCTGAATTTAAAAACTCAGAAAATTCAGAAAATGGTGATTACCGACATTGCCAATCCTGCAAACGGCGATACTATCACAAACAAAGACTTTTTGGCTCCATGGATGGTGGGTACAGCTACTACAGTACCTATCGAAAACCGTGTGGTGAATCAAATAGACCGCATTGCATCATTCCACACACGTAGTGGCGGGTCAGGAGCTTTGAATCATTCATATGATAACATGCAACTGTACGTTTGGAAAGAGTCTGAAGGTACTGCTGATGTAAGTGTGAAATATGTGGATCGCTCAGGTACAACCATCAAAGATGCTCGCGTACTTACAGCTCAACAAGTAAATTCTGTTGTTACACTATCAGACATCGACAAAGTTAACTTTGCTTCATCTGATGCTCAATTCAATTATTTCTACGATGCCGACGCTACTCACACTGCTAACGCAGCCAAGGGTACTGATGGAGAAAGTGTGAAAGTTGCAAATACAAGTACTCCAAACGTAGACAACTCTATCACTGTAGTATTCAAAAAAGTAGCTACTACACCCGGCACATATGTATGGGGTGGTGATAATGGAACAAAATGGAATTACCTCGACGATAACTTTAGTGTAGCTGGTGGTACTTCAATGTCATATCAACCTGGAAATGCTGTTGAATTCTCGAAAACTGATGCCATCAATAAAACGGTAGAAGTATCAACAAATATTGATATGGTAGATGCCAACATGACAATTTCGGCTCCTGACTATATTTTTAGTGGAACAGGTAAAATTACAGGAAATGGTGCTATCACCATCACAGCTCCTGTAACCTTAGGTGCTGACAACCGTTTAGTGGGTGGAGCAACTATTCAAACTCCGGGTGTAATTGCTGTAAAACACGCTAACGCTGCCAGCAAATTCACTTCAATTGAGCCTGTGGTATCAATGAATCTTGAAGCTGGAGCTACCTTTACTAAACCTATCGATGGAAGCGTTGGAAGTACATTGAATCTCAACCTTGTATCTCTTAATGAGTATGCATCAGCAATCACAGGCTTTTCTACTATTAATCTTCATCAAACTGCTCAAACCAGCCTAAATGGGGCAACATGGAGAACAGCTTGGGGAGGAACCTTGCCAGAAAATGCACAGGTAAACTTCATCAACGATGTAACAGGAAATGCAATTCCGAACGGAATCGGTGTTGTAAGTGCTGTATTCCAAAAAGCAAAATTACACTTGGGTGCAAATACTCGTTTAGTGCGTCAGTATAATGAAGCTAATGGAGGAGCCGATGTAGTGTATATTGGGGAATTAACCGGTGATTCAGGCTCGCGCATTGAATCAGGCTTTGTTGATGGACGCTATTTTACTTACAATATCGGTGGCTTAAATACTGATGCAGTATTCAATGGAGAAATTGGAGCATTCACAAGATCATACAAAGCAGCTACAGATACTACTGTAGCAGTAACTACTTATGCAGCCAATGGTGTTGGTATTACAAAAGCCGGAACAGGAACATGGACTGTGAATGGTAACTTCAACTTCCCAACTGGTACAGTTGGTAGTCAGTTAAACGTATCAGCAGGAACATTTACAATCAATGGAAATGTAAACTTCCCTGATCGTACTAAAAAATCTGTAACTGGTAGTAAAATCACCGTAACTGGCGCAGGCAAACTTGATATAAACGGAAAAGTTCGTTTCATTAGTGATACCACAGCCCATGTTATTAATGTAACTGATGGTACTTTGCAACTACATGATTCGATTATTGCACCGGCTACAAATCTAATAGCACTGACAGTAGCCTCAACTGGTACTTTAAAAACTGGTAACACTTTCATTGGTGCTTCAGCAGTAACAGTAAACGGTACTATCGAAGGGGGTGGTACATTTGCAAATACATTCTCATTGACCGACCTACAGTCATCATTAAAACTTAAAATCAACAGCTTTGCTGATGGAGATTATGAATTTGTAAATGCTTTGGGAGATATCAGTATCAAATCAGGTAATATTGACATTACAGTAGTAAACACTCCAAATCAGATCAAAGAAATCACAATTCTTAAATCTGGTGGAAACTACGACATTCTTGATAATATGGCAAATGTAAGAGTGATTGTCAACAATCAGGACATTACTGCAAACACTGAAACATCACCTATTCCTGAAGGAAGTACTGGATTATATTACTTCAATCCGGAAACTGGCGTGTTAGGTTATAAAGGTGTAACTGCTTTGAATGATAACTACGCTAAAAAGGACATCAAACACATTGAGTATTATGATGCACTAGGTAAAAAAGTAACCAGATATCATATGGGCTACACTCTACAACAAGTTACTTATACTGACGGTACAGTGGAACACATAAAAGTATTCAAATTTGAGAAATAATCTCTAAAGATTAATACACTACTATTAATCAAAGAATGAAACTTCAAACATAAAATAGTTTGGACTATAACTAAGGAGAACTCAGCAATGGGTTCTCCTTTTTTTATGTTGTGACTATCGTTAATTATTGTTATAAATCGACGTAATTATATCGCATGCGATATATTTATATGTATTTTTGTATCGCAAACGATATAATAACTAAAACGTAAAACAAAACAATCATGGAATCAAAATTTTATCAATTCGATGCGAAAACATTGCAAGGTAAAAACATCAAAACTGATGCATACAAAGACAAAGTAGTATTAGTAGTAAACACAGCTAGTAAATGTGGACTTACACCTCAATACGAGGGGTTGGAGCAACTATACAAAGACTACAAGGATAAAGGGTTAGTTATTTTAGGTTTTCCTTGCAATCAGTTTGGAAAGCAGGAACCGGGTACCGAAAAAGAAATCTCTGAAGGTTGTCTGATCAACTATGGAGTTTCGTTCCCAATGTTTTCAAAAATCGAGGTGAATGGAGCTAACACTCACCCACTCTACCAATACCTGAAAAAAGAATTGCCAGGATTTCCCGGAAATAACATCAAATGGAATTTCACCAAGTTTTTGGTAGATAGAAATGGTAAACCTGTAAAACGGTTTTCTCCTATCACCAAACCTGAAAAACTACGTAAAGACATTGAAGCATTGCTTGGATAAACAATTATCTTTGCGCAATGTTAGATTAAAACGACAAATGCAATGAGTTACGAACAGCTTAAACTGGAAAATCAGATTTGTTTTCCATTGTATGCAGCCTCACGGTTAATCATCAGGGCATACCAGCCCGATTTGGATAGATTAGGTATTACTTACCCTCAATACCTGGTGCTGATGCTGCTATGGGAGCACAATGAGATGACAGTTAATCAGATTGCAGAAAAACTGGTTCTGAATACAAATACGGTTACACCATTGCTTAAAAGAATGGAAACAGATGGCATTTTAAGCCGCATACAATCCCAACAGGATCAACGCAAGGTTTTGGTGTCACTTACCGATAAGGGGCTTAAAATGCAGGAAGAGGCTGCTCAAATCCCATTCAATCTGCTATCGAGATTGAATGTATCGATGGAACCTGAAAAAGTCAACGAAGCTTTGGAACTGAAAAACAGGCTGTACGAACTTATTGGCATTTTGGAGAAAATTAAATAATCAAACTTAACACACAAACAATATGAAGAAAATTTTCATTGCCACATTGTTTTTAATGGGAACACTGGCTACATTTGCACAAAATGACACGCCATTCTACACCTTCAGTGCAAAACCGCTTACAGGCAACCAGACAATCTCATTAAAAGAATATAAGGGCAAGGTAGTTCTGGTGGTGAATACAGCCAGTAAATGTGGTTTCACACCTCAATACGAGGGTCTGGAAAGACTTTATAAAAAATATAAAGACCGCGGCCTGATCATTCTTGGTTTTCCCTGCAATCAATTTGGAGGCCAGGAACCCGGAAGTTCCGAAGAAATAGCCAAATTTTGCTCGCTTAAATACAACGTCACTTTTCCGATGTTTCAGAAAATAGAGGTAAATGGCGACAAAGCAGACCCGCTTTACAAATACCTGAAAGAAGCACTTCCCGGAACATTGGGCAACGACATCAAGTGGAATTTCACTAAGTTTTTATTGGATAAAAACGGGAAACCTATCAAACGCTACGGTTCAACTACAAAACCGGATGAAATTGCTGCTGAAATAGAAAAATTGCTATAAAAAATTAGGCTGTAGATATTTTCTACAGCCTAATTTTTTAATCATCATACTCTAAGTATGACATGAAAAGTTTGAATTTTGCTACTATAATATGATATTCAGGATGTGCCCTATGAAGTATGATCGAATTAAAAGTATTTGCAGCATTTCCATCAACTTTATCGAATTCATCAGTAGCAAAAGTAGTGAACCAACGTTGAAATAAACGAGACCTACCAGCTTCTTTCTTATCTAAGTCATAACATGTAAAAAGCATAACATTACCATTATTTTTGAAGAAATGTCGCAGTATCTCAACTACTGTAGCATTCACCCTCACGTCATATTTTATATGCACTGCATCCCTGCTAGCTAATATATCATATTTCCGATCAAAACCAAATGAATAAACATTCTCTACATCAAATGCCGAACTGATATCAACAAAATAAGCGATGTATTGCACACCGCTTATTGTTGTAAAATGATATGTATCGTCGATTAATCGGTAATCATACGGGAGTGGAAAATTTAATTCCTCTTTCATTAGTTAGTTTCTTTAAATCACCATTTTCCTGAATGCATTTACTTAACGCTCTTTTATCTTCAAGTACTTTATTAAAGATCTTGCGAGCATTATTCATTTGAATATCGTCTTTTGTTGACCTCATAATAATACTATTTAAATTCGATACAAATATACAATATAATTCAACTGGTTAGTCCAAATTTTTGAAATTATTTATTGATGTAGTTTACGATCCACTCTCCTACTTCACTTGTAGAATAAGCTTTTCCACCGTCAGCAATATCTTCGGTTACTACACAAGCATCCATGCTGGCAGCAACAGCTTCGCGAATCAATGCTCCCTCTTCCATCATGTTGAACGCATATTCGAACATCAAAGCAGCCGAAAGAATTGTTGCCAATGGATTAGCGATATTTTTACCCGCAGCCTGAGGATATGAGCCGTGAATTGGTTCAAATACTGACGTATGAATACCTACCGAAGCAGAAGGAAGCATTCCTAATGAACCAGTGATAACCGAGGCTTCATCAGTAAGGATATCGCCAAACAGGTTTTCAGTTACCAGTACGTCAAAGCTTTTTGGCCATTGGATAATACGCATTGCAGCATTATCCACAAACATATATTCAGTTTCAATATCAGGATACTGTGGAGCAATTTCCTGAGTAATCTGGCGCCACAGACGAGAAGTTGCAATTACATTGGCTTTGTCCACCATGGTTACTTTTTTGCGACGCTGACCTGCATATTTATAAGCAAGGTGCATGATGCGTTCTACTTCTTCACGAGTGTAAACACAAGTATCGTAAGCTGTGTTACCATCTTCGCTACGGCCTTGTGGACGTCCAAAATACATACCACCTGTCAGCTCACGAATACACATAAAATCAGCACCTTCTACCAAATCAGCACGCAAGGGTGATTTATGTATCAATGAAGGAAAAGTAGTAACAGGACGAATATTCGCATACAAACCCAGTTCTTTACGCATTTTCAACAAACCTTGTTCGGGACGAACCTTTGCATTTGGGTTGTTATCGAATTTAGGATCGCCAATTGCTCCGAAAAGCACAGCATCCGACTTCATACAAAGTTCGTGAGTGGCTTGTGGGTAAGGTTCGCCCACCTGATCGATTGCACACGCACCTACAATTGCGTATTCGTAGTTGATTGTATGTCCGAATTTTGCACATACAGCTTTTGTTACATTCAGCGCCTGTTCTATAATTTCAGGTCCGATACCATCACCGGGTAAAACGGCAATGTTCAACACTTTTCCTGCCATAATCTTTATTTAATATATACGTTTAAAATTTTAGTCTTCTTCAATGATATTCAGCATCTTTTCAGTTGCTTCCAATGCAGCTACAGTTTGATCACCATTTAAACCTCTGGTTTTAAATATTTTCCCTTTAAAATTCCAGGTAATAATGGTTTGTACAATGGCATCAGTTTTACCTCCGGGAGGAATCACTACTTCGTAGTCGATAAGTTCAGGGGTCGGCTTATCCAGTTTTTTGTAGATTTTATACATTGCTTTTGAAATCGCATTGTATTGTCCGTCACCGGATGCTGCCTGTTCGTAAATCTGACCGTTGATTTCCATTCTTACATTGGCCATCGGACGTAATCCACTGGTTACCGAAAGTGAGTAGTTCAAAATCCGAATCAATTTATTGGCCTGATCATTCTTAATAACATCCGAAACTATATAAGGCAACTCATCCATCGAGATCAGTTCCTTTTTATCACCCAGTTCAATCACCCGCTGAGTAACTTTTTGCATCATTTCGTTATCAAGTTCAATGCCCAGGTGTTGCAGATTTTTCAGAATGCTGGCTTTACCCGAAGTTTTACCCAAAGCATATAAACGTTCACGATTAAAACGCTCGGGCAATAAATCGTTGTAATACAGGTTCTTCTTACTATCACCATCGGCATGAATACCAGCCACCTGAGTAAATACATTTTCGCCAATTACCGGTTTGTTGTGCGGAATGCGGATACCGGAATAGGTTTCAACCACCTTACTGATCGCATTTATTTTTTCTTCAACAAGTGAAGTCTTTATTTTCAAATGATCGTGAATCACAGCCATTACACTCGACAAGGGAGCATTTCCTGCCCGCTCGCCCAGTCCGTTTACTGTAACGTGAACCCCTTTCACTCCCGCTTTTACGGCTTCCATCACATTGGCAACAGCCAAATCATAATCATTATGAGCGTGAAAATCGAAATGGAGATTAGGGAAACGGTCAATCATACGTTTGCAAAAATCGTATGATTCAGTTGGGTTCAATATGCCCAGAGTATCGGGCAGCATGAAACGCATGATGTTTTCATCTTTCAGCTGATCAACCATGAAATAGACGTACTCTTCGGATGTACGCATACCATTTGACCAGTCTTCGAGATAGATATTTACGAAAATGCCCATCTCACGGGCATTCCTCAATGAATTTTTTATGTCTGAGACATGCTGTTCGGGTGTTTTTTTGAGCTGATAGGTACAATGATTTAGAGAACCTTTGCAAAGTAGATTAATAACTTTACAGCCAGCATCCTTTATCCATGTAAGCGACTGTTTATCATCTACAAAACCCAACACCTCAATTTTATCGATATGTCCGTGTGCACGTGCCCATTGAGCCACCCGCTTTACAGAGGCAAACTCACCTTCTGAAACCCTTGCAGAAGCAATTTCAATTCTGGAAACACATAATTCCTCCAACAAGAGTCTGGCAACACTTAGCTTTTCTTCAGGAGCAAATGAAACACCAGAGGTTTGTTCACCATCACGGAGTGTGGTATCCATTATTTCTAACATAATCGATGTGTGTTTTTTAGTATACAACAATTCCAAGGCTTTGCGCTTTGGAATTGTTGTTAGAAATTTTATCTTGCAGCTTCGTAAGCTTCAATCAACGGTTTTTTACTCAACAAATAGTCGATATCATCCAAACCATTCATCAAACACTCTTTTTTGTAAGCGTTGATTTCGAATGACTCCGATTTGCCATTTGCATTGTTTGTTACCGTTTGTTTATCCAGGTCAACAGTCAATGTTGCTTTTGGATCTGCATTTACCGCAGCAAATATTTCAGCAGCAAAGTCAGGAGATACAACTACAGGAAGTACTCCATTGTTCAATGCATTGTTGCGAAAAATATCAGCAAAAAAGCTTGATACTACCACTTTGAAACCGTATCCGGCAACAGCCCATGCAGCATGTTCGCGGCTGGAACCTGAACCGAAGTTTTTACCAGCAACCAAAATAGAGCTACCAGCGTATTTTGTATCGTTTAATACGAAGTCAGCTTTAGGGCTACCATCTTTGTTGTAGCGCCAGTCAGCAAATAAATTATCTCCGAAACCGTTTTTATCAGTTGCTTTCAAAAAACGAGCAGGGATTATTTGGTCAGTGTCCACGTTTTCAATAGGAAGTGGCACCACCGTTGATGTTAATGTTACAAATTTTTCCATAAAATGTAATTTGCCAATAAGCAAATATGCAAATATGCCAATTCAGATTAGCTTTGCCTTATTTTCCCTTGGACGTATTTATTATGCTATTAATAATTTTCTGTATTTCTTTAATGTCATCCATCAATGCTTCTTCGTAAGGATAATTATTAGAATACTTACACAGAAGTAGCCAATATTCAGTTTCATCAGCTTCCTTGGCAGCAATCTTGAATTTATGAATAAAATCTGCCTTACTTTCGCAGTTTTGTGCTTCTCTTACATTTGCTCCGACCGAAGTTCCGCTTTTCAACAGTTGATTAGAAATAACATACTTTCTCAGTTCTTCTAATTTTTCTGTATAAGCAACAATCTTTAATGCGAAAGTAAAAGATAAATCTACAATCCTATTTCCTGTTTTAGGTAATTCTGTCATAAGTTTATAAAATAATCTTTTTCTTCATTATCCTCATTGACATATTAGCACATTGGCACATTGGCATATTAGCGTGTACGTGGGTCAGTGATTTTACCTGTTACAGCAGCAGCAGCAGCTACAAGTGGTCCGGCAAGGATGGTGCGGGCACCGGGTCCCTGACGACCTTCGAAGTTACGGTTTGACGTCGATACGGCATATTTACCAGCAGGTACTTTGTCGTCGTTCATTGCCAAACAAGCTGAACATCCGGGTTGACGCAATTCGAAACCAGCTTCGGTCAGGATATCCAACAAACCTTCTTCGCGAATTTGTTTTTCCACCATCCAGCTACCTGGTACCAACCATGCAGTTACGTTATCGGCTTTCTTTTTACCTTTAACCGCAGCAGTAAATGCACGGAAATCTTCGATACGACCGTTGGTGCAGCTACCTAAGAATACGTAATCGATTTGTTTTCCTTCCAGTTTTTCGCCTGGTTGGAAACCCATATATTCCAATGATTTCAAATAAGAAATCTGACCTGCTTCGTCTACCGTATCCAAAGTTGGGATAGCTTCTGTGATGCCCATGCCCATACCAGGATTAGTTCCGTAAGTGATCATTGGCTGAATTGAAGCTGCATCAAAAACCAATTCTTTATCGAAAGCAGCACCTTCGTCGGTTTTCAGTGTTTTCCAGTATGCCAGTTTTTTATCCCATTCTTCGCCTTTAGGAGCAAATTCACGACCTTTTACATAATCGAATGTTGTTTGATCAGGAGCAATAAGACCGCCGCGTGCACCCATTTCAATAGAAAGGTTACAAACCGTCATACGTTCTTCCATGCTCATGCTGCGGATAGCTTCACCAGCATATTCTACAAAATAGCCAGTTGCACCACCGGTAGTCAACTTAGAAATCATGAACAAAGCCAAATCTTTTGCTGTAACACCTTCGTTCAATTTACCATTGAAAGTGATACGCATTGTTTTCGGACGACTCTGAAGGATACATTGTGTAGCCAATACCATTTCTACTTCGCTGGTACCAATACCAAAAGCGATAGCACCAAAAGCACCGTGAGTAGATGTGTGACTATCGCCACAAACGATGGTAGCACCCGGATGAGTGAACCCGTTTTCAGGACCGATAATATGCACTACACCATTTTTGATGTGTCCCAATGGAAAAAACAATGGCATATTGAAATCAGCAGCATTTTTTGCAAAAGTGTCCAACTGATTACGAGAAATTGGATCCTGTACCGGCTGATCCTGATTGATAGTTGGCGTATTGTGGTCAGCCGTCATGGTGGTTTGCTCAGGACGGAAAACTTTCAATCCGCGTGCACGAAGTCCGTTGAAAGCCTGAGGACTTGTTACTTCGTGACAAAAGTGACGGTCGATGTACAACTGAGTTGGTCCATTTTCGACCGAAGATACGACATGCGCATCCCAGATTTTATCAAACAGGGTAGCCCCCTGTCTCCCACATGGGGAATTTTTTGTTTCGTTCATATAATAAATTCCTAATTTTAAATATATTTTTATGTTAGCTCATTCAAGTCCCCCTGCGGGGGATTTAGGAGACTGTTTTATTTCACAAACTGATTAATTGCATTAATATACGCTTCCACCGAAGCAGCTACGATATCGGTATTTGCACCAAAGCCGTAATAAACAACACCCTCATGTTCCACCTGCATATGAACTTTACCCATATCATCGCTACCATTGCTAATTGATTGAATGGTAAATTCCTGTAAAGTCATCGTGCGATTAATGATTTTCTTCAATGCTTTGATAGCAGCATCTACAGGGCCATTTCCGGTGGCAGCAGCTTCGAATTTTTCGCCTGCTATAATCAAACCAACACTTGCTAATGGTTTAATTCCAACTCCCGAAGTGGCTTGTAAATAATCCAGTTTAATGCGTTGTTTGTCGGCACGTTCCATACCAGCCAATACCAATACATCATCATCATTGATGTCTTTCTTTTTATCGGCAAGTTTCAGGAATTCTTCGTAAATTACATCAAGCTGTTCCCCTTCAACATTTACACCTAATACACCCAATCGATGTTTCAGAGCAGCACGACCGCTGCGAGCTGTCAGTACAATCGAGTTCTTATCAATTCCCACATCAGTAGGATCCATAATCTCGTAGCTTTCGCGATTTTTCAACACACCATCCTGATGAATACCCGATGAATGAGCAAATGCATTACGTCCGACGATAGCTTTGTTAGCCTGAACAGGCATATTCATCAATCCTGAAACCAGACGACTGGTTGGATAAATTTTCTGAGTATTGATGTTCGTTTGAATTTCCATTGATTTATGGCACTTCAAAATCATCGCAATTTCTTCCAATGAAGTATTACCGGCACGTTCACCGATTCCGTTCATCGTTACCTCCACCTGACGGGCTCCGTTCAGCACCCCAGAAATGGTATTGGCAGTAGCCATACCCAAATCATTATGACAGTGTGTAGAAAGGATCGCGTTATGCACACCGTTTACATTTTCCATCAGGAACTTGATTTTTTCGCCATATTGCCATGGCAAACAATAACCGGTTGTATCAGGGATATTTACCACAGTAGCACCCGCTTTGATTACCGCTTCCACCACACGCGCTAAATATACATTGTCGGTACGTCCGGCATCTTCGCAATAGAACTCTACATCTTCCACGAACTTTTTGGCGTGTTTTACCGCAGCTACTGCACGCTCCAGAATTTCATCCTGAGTAGAATTAAATTTGTGTTTGATATGAAACTCGGAAGTTCCGATACCGGTATGTATACGTTTGTTTTTAGCATATTTGAGCGCTTCGGCAGCCACTTCAATATCCTTTTGTACTCCGCGCGTAAGTGCGCAAATGGTAGGCCACGTAACGGCTTTTGAAATTTCAACTACTGAGTTGAAATCACCCGGAGATGAGATGGGGAAACCCGCCTCGATCACATCAACGCCCAATGCTTCGAGGGCGCGTGCCACCTGAATCTTTTCAATGGTGTTCAACTGGCATCCGGGTACCTGTTCGCCATCGCGTAAGGTGGTGTCGAAAATAAATAATCTGTCCATATATTCTTTAGTCTTAAGTCGCCAGACAACAGTCACCAGTCTTTTCGTACCCGTGCAGGTGCTATCTGCGATAAATGATTTATTTTACATTATCTATACCTGATTTTTTGTCTATTATCCATCGTCTATTGTCGAGACAGGCATATCAAAAAAAAGCCTTCCACACCGAAGTGAGAAAGGCTCATATATTTTTTATTGTACACTTACATACATACCAGTCTCACTTCTACTTGTTTTGCAAGAGAATAATAATACCGAGTAGTAGAGTATGTAAGAAAGAGTTGTTCATTTTGTTCTTTATTTTAAAGTGCTGCAAAGATAGCTCATTTTTTCGTACAGACAAATACGAAGTGAAATAATTTCGATATTTTTAGTGATAAATCAATATAAAACATCAAATATTTCAGGAAAATTCAAAGAAAACAATCAGAAAACTTACAATTTCGTGGATATTTCCCTCAAAAACTTATGATTTAAACAACGATTCCTCAAAAAGGTTCACAACTCTGCCTATTTACACCAACACATACAGCTGAACCTGATCTACAGACATTACCGTAGAAAGCAATCAGCCAGCACTATTGAATTACATCTACACAACCATATAAATATGAAATATATTCCAGTGCAATTTCATAAATACTACTGCAGTATTTTTAATTTGATCGGGCTTCTCATTCAACATTATTATAGTAAAACAATCGATACTACAATCTGCATGCAGTAAAGAGCCACATATAAGCATAGATAAACATACGGATGTAAGAAGACCAGAGTAATAGCTCCAAAATAAGTCCACATAATTTTCAGCCCTCTGCACAGCCACAGAAATATATCAAAATGCAATATAAAACGCTACACACAATAACATTATTCCACAACAAACAAACAAGATGGTTTTTAATATTTATTTCATCTATTCGAAATACACATTAAAACCACAATAAACAGCAAAACGAACAAAACACACAAAAACCACTACATATCAACCATTTAAAAACCAAAAAATCTCAGAAACACCAAATCTCAAATTAAATTTCGTTTACATTTAATCCATATTTGTTGCATATTTATAAAACATTCTCTACATTTGCGAAAATGTGTATTAGTTACAATAAAGAGATTTTTTACTACAAATTTCCAGTTTACAAATCCTCCGAACAGCGCTTCGGAATTTAAAATGTGTATTATTATGAAACATGCTACTTCTTCTTTTTGTGTTTCGGGAAGAAACAGAGGTTTGACCAGTTGTTGGAACAATACTGCAACAAAGCGTTACAACTCACTAAAACAAACCCAAAGTTATATTAATTGAAATTTTTATCCTTATGAAGAAAATGATTACTTTTTCTAAAAGTCTGTTGTTGGTATTGATACTACTTATAAGCAGGATAAGTGCTTTTGCAACAACTGAGACTATTTCAACTTTTAGTTCAACAAGTGGAAATATTGGTACAAATGTCAGCTATGCATCGTTTCAAGGCGGTGGCACTACAGCCCCAGCAATTAACACTTCACAAATTCGATTGTATCAAAATGCAGCAGGGACTGGAGGAGGTTACATTACTGTATCTGTACCTGCGGGATATAAAATTTCAGAAGCGAGTATTCAATCTGGCATGACTACCACTGTTGCTTACTCTATCGATGGTAGTGGAAATACAAAACTAGGCAGCGCTGCATTAAGCACAACTGGAACTTATACACAATCTAGTCTAAATGCGTCCTCAATAACATTTCATTGCATGGGTAATTCGAGCACAACTCGATTATATGTCAAGTATTTAAGTGTCACTTATGATGCGGTCACTACCTCAGCCCCTTCCACACAAGCTTCAGCACTTAACTTCACCAGTATAGGTCAAACAGGCTTGACTGCTAACTGGACAAGTGGAGATGGAGCAAAGCGAGTTGTTATTGTTAATACAAGCAATAGCTTTACTGCACCGACCGATGGGACTGACCCAACCGCCAATACAGTATATGGCGGAAGTGGCGAACAGGTGGTTTACAATGGAACGGGTACTTCTGTTGCTGTAACGGGACTAACAGCATCAACTACCTATTACTTTAGAGTTTATGAATACAATGGAAGTAGCTCAACCACGAAATATCTAACTACAACTGCTACAAACAATCCAAATAGTCAGATAACTAATGCAGCCAGCACACCTACAATTTCAGTAGTTGGCACTATCAACGCATTCGCAAACACTGTTATAAACACAACCTCAGCAGAGCAGAGCTACACCCTCCAAGGTGCGAATCTAACCGGCAATGTAACTGTTACTCCGCCTGCTGGATTTGAAATTTCAAAAACATCAGGTTCAGGATTTGTCGCCAATCCAAGCACACTTACATTTACACCTGCCGAAATAGCGTCGGCACAAAATGTGTATGTGCGTTTTGCTCCAACAGCGGCACAGGCTTATAGCGGTAATATTACACATACAAGTACTGGTGCAACACAAGTAGACAAAGCTTTAAGTGGAACTGGAATAAAAGCTGAACCTACGAATCATCCAACCGGCCTAACTGCAACAGCCAATTCGAGCACACAAATTACAGTCACCTGGACAGACGCTACAGGAGGACAGACTCCTGATGGTTATCTGGTGAAAGCCTCAGCAACAAGCCCAACAGCACCAAGTGATGGCACGGCTGAAACAGATGCTACATTGGTGAAGAATATTGCGCAAGGTACGCAAACTGCAGTTTTTACAGGTCTGTCTGCATCAACAACTTATAATTTCTCGATTTGGCCTTACACTAATAGTGGAAGTTCAATAAACTATAAAACAGATGGAACTATTCCTACTGCGAGTGCTATAACTCAAGCTCCTCCAAGCATCAAATGGGATGGTGGGGCAAGCACAACAGCCTGGTCGGATGCAGCAAACTGGAGCGGTGATGCTGTTCCTGGAAGTACAGATATCGTTGTTCTTGACAATAGTTTAGTTTCAGGCAGTTATTCGGTAGTTCTACCATCTGGCAATATAAAAACAACAATTCTAAAACTAACGATATCTCCAACTTTACCAAATACAATCACCTTAACATTGTCAGCTGCAAATACCTACGGCGCTACAAATGATGCAGGATTAGTTGTAGGGGACAACACAGCCTCAACTGACGATATAATTATCAATGAGGGTGGTGTATTGATCAATGCATCAGGTGCATCAACTGGCAATGGCATACAGGTAAATGCTCTCGCCAATGGAACCTTAAGAATCAACAATGGTGGTAAATTTGTACATAACACAACCCGTAGCGCAGCTGGCACGTCTGTTGCAACAATTCTGTCCACTGTATCTGGAACTGAGAAGGGAATTTTTGAATATGATATTCCTGGAACTGGCTCTTATGGTTTGGGAGCATCTGGTAGAACATATGGCAGTCTAACACTAACAAGATCTGCCGGCGCTGCAACTGTTACAAGTAGCGGTAGTGGTGAACTTACAATAAAGGGAGATTTTGTGATAAATAGTGGAGTTACTTATTCATCATCGATGACTGGAGCAATGAACGTTGGTGGTAATATTACCAACAACGGCGCTATACTTACAATTCCCTCCGGACAAGCAGTTAATCTAAATGGAACATCTACTCAATTAGTTTCAGGTACAAATAAAATTACCTTCGCAGGTACTACAACAATTGCAAGTGGCGCGACTATTAGCTTAGCTCCAACTTTTGGACTAACTGTAACCGGAGCTCTAACCAACAACGGCACAATCATCTTGCAATCCAATGCCACAGGCACAGCAACACTGCTTACTCCGGCATCGATTTCAGGCTCAGGAACTGCTACAGTTCAGCAGTTCCTTACAGGAGTGACTGGTTCAGCAGGCCGTGGATGGTGGTATGTTTCCAGCCCGATCAGTAATGCTACATCCGCAGTATTTAATCTTGCAGGTAATGTTTACAAATTCGGATACTGGGATGAACCTACTTTTAGCTATCCACAAATCTCGGATAATGCTACAAGTTTAACTACTGGCAAAGGATATATTTTCTACAACCCAACTGCCGATGCCACTTTCAGTTTCAGCGGTACATTAAACACCGGAGACATTACCATCAACCCAACCAGAACAGGAACTGTTGATGGAGCCCGCGGATTCAATCTGGTAGGCAATCCATATCCATCGTTCTTAGACTGGAATGCAGCCACTAAAACGAATGTAAGAAACACCATTTGGTACCGCACGTGGTCGGCAGGAGGAAGCATGACTTTTGATACATTCGACGGCACTGTAGGTACAGGAAATGGCAGCAACGGCACTGTTAACCGCTATATTCCTCCAATGCAAGCTTTTTGGGTAAAAGTAAATGCTGACGGTGATGCGGGTGCGATTACATTCCACAATGCAGACAGATCACATCAGGATCAAACCAACAGCAACAACCGACTAAAAACGAAATCTTCAGAAAACAGTACTATTGTAAGACTTCGGGTTTCAAACGGAACAAACAGTGATGAAGCAATTTTGGTGGGTGATGTAAATGCGTCAAATGCATTCGATAACTACGATTCTCCAAAAATGAAAGTAAACAACAGTGAGATTCCTGAATTATATTCAATTGCTGATCAACAGGAACTGGTTATCAACCATTTGAATTCAATTACAAATAATACAGAGTTGCCACTTGGATTCAGACCGGGCAAAACAGCAAGCTTCACAATCAGCGCGACAGAAATCAGCAACCTTGACAGTAACTTAAAAGTAATATTGAAAGATAACAATACTGAATATGAACTCTCAAACGGCAATAGCTACAGTTTTAGTTCGGATGCAACAGCCACAAACAGTAGATTTAGTATTCTGTTTAAATCCAACGGAGCAGTAACTTCAACCGAGAATAAAAAAGTGAATAACATCATTATCAGCTCAAGCAATAATGAAATAAGCATTATTACAGACGGAGATAGCAACAACAATGCTAAAGCCACCGTCTACAATTCGATAGGCAAAGAAGTGAAAACACTGAATTTAAAACCGGGGATAAATAGATTATCTTCAATATCAACCGGAGTATACATAGTGCAAATCAACACAAACACAAGCACCAGTGAGCACAAAGTTGTTATCAAATAAAACTATCCATAACAAAACGGACATTAATATGAATAATTCAAATACAAAAAAGATATACCAATGCCCCGAAATTTCAACCATCATTTTGGACAATGAAATATCATTAGCAATGGAATCAAATACCGCTCCGAACTCAGAACCAACAAATTGGTCCTATAATACAGCAACAACAGACCCTTTTAAAAACTCTGTTGGATAAAACGACTTGATCAATATTTCCATTATAAGCCTTCGCTAACAAAAGCGAAGGCTTATTTTTTGCCACACCGCAAACGTTTGCATCCATTTACACCCAAATAAACATCAACCATCATATTGCGCTTTTCCATAATTAGTATATTAGCACACTATACATCAAACCAATAGCTTAATTACTAATCATGAAAAAAACCACACTACTACTTGTTATTCTTTTGTACTGTAGCAGCATCCATGCTGCTACAGGCTGGTATCAGGACTACATCCTGTTTAGCATCAACAATGGGAGCAATGCCTATTATTGGATTGGAGACAATCCATCATTTGGGACGCAGCTTGATGGCAACAACTTTGGCACTATCTCCACCCTGCGGATCACTGGTTGCGACATGAAATACTGGGGAACCAATGCTGACAGAACCGGCGGTGCATATTATTACAAAATAATGGATGCAAGTAACAGCACGCAAATTGTATCAGCAACTGAAATTTTATGGACGCATAATGCCATTGGAGGAAATGATTTCAGAGGAACATCATCGACCACTATCGACCTGCTTAGCAATTTATCTCCGGGCACTACCTATAAGCTGCATATCTGGGCTAAATCATGGGGAAGTAGTCAGGGTGACAGCTGGCTTTCCAATGGAGGTTCAGACTATGTGGCTACATTTACCACTCCGGCTTACTTCAAAAGCAATAACTCGGGTAATTGGGGAACGTTATCTACCTGGTATTCATCCAACGATGGTACCAACAACTGGCTACAGAGTTCTATTGTACCTAACTCATCAGGCAGTTCAGTAACCATCCAAACGGGACATGAAGTAACCATCACTGCCAATGCCACAGCTCCTGGAATTACCGTACAAGCCGGAGGAAAACTAACCCTCAATTCAGGATACACACTCACAGGCACTAACCTAACCCTTCAGAGTGACGCCACCAATGGAACGGCTACTTTTGTAAATAAAAACACGAGTGGAGGAATCACATTATCGGGAACAGCAACCATTTCTCAATACCTGACCAGTGGACGAAACTGGTACATTTGCTCCCCTATCCACGGCAGCACCAGCAATGTATTTTCGGCTAGTTCGAGCTATCCGATGTATTTCTACAATGAGCCAACCGGAACAGACTCACCATGGCAAGCCATCACCAACACCAGCACCACCATGGAGGATGGTAAAGGTTATATTGCCACTGTACAAGCCAATGCGAGTGTTCCTTTCTCGGGTACCGCATTCAACGACGGCAACATAAACATAGCCCTCACCCGTACTACCGGACAAAACAAAGAAGGATTCAACCTGATCGGCAACCCCTACCCTTCTTTTCTGGACATAAGCACATTGACCTCGAACACAGACCTACTACCCACCTATTGGTACCGTTCCAAGAATGGCTCATACATCTTCGACACCTACAATATTCCGTCGGGGGTTGGCACAGGCAATAGCGGTTATACTGTCTCCAATTTGATACCACCCATGCAGGCATTCTGGATGAGAGTAAAAAGTGGAATAGCCAATGCCACCATCAATCTGAGCAACAGTATGCGTGCGCATCAGGATTATTCAAACAATCGGTTCAGAACAAAAGCCATCAAAAATGAAGAACAAAAAGTGATTCGCCTGCAAATTTCAAACGATACCTACAGCGACGAAGCTGTATTGGTTGAAAATCCGAATGCATCCAACGAAATGGATGATTATGATTCACCCAAACTAACAAATGGGAAAGCTGAAATTCCGGAAATTTACTTTGGAAACCTCAACAACACCCTCGCCATTGACGGAGTAAATGCAATTCCAACAGACACCGAAATTCCTCTAGGTACTTACACCGGACAAACTTCGAGCTATAATATTAAAGTTACAGAGCTTACCAATATCGACAGTACTTACAAATTATATATCAAAGATAAAACAGCTAATAAGATCCAGGAAATCAGTACCGCCCTCCCTTACACATTCAAGGCAGACTCGGCGAATACTGACTCACGTTTAAGTCTGATTCTCAAAACAGCAGCTATCGCTACTGAAGCTGACAACACTGAATCTCGCGATGGCATTCTACTGCTATCAACAAAGGATGAGATCAAGGTACTTTTATCCGACAACAAGAGTTCTGACATAAGAATCTCTATCCTTACCATAAATGGACAATTGGTTAATCAAAGCAATGGCACATCAACTATTAAGAAACCCTCTATTAAAGGAACTTACCTGATAAAAGTGACTTCGAATAATAAATCGTATTGTGGAAAATTGATTATCGAATAATATCAAAAACGGAAATATGAATACAGAAAATCTATATAAACAGCACTACTGTGCTCCGCAACTAACCGAAATTCCGCTGGATACTGAAATATCGTTAGCCATGGAATCGTCTCCACCCAACACTGCACCGGGAGAATCTATGCTCACACACCCTCAGAACAGCCCCTACCCCACTATTTAAGAAGTACAATAACCCGCCAACAGGACTTGCATATTGATGTGAGTCCTGTTACATTTTTATAGGGTATGGATATTTGTCCACCCTCCATTAAAAACCGTACACCTCATAAAAATCAACTGAATTACTGAATATTACAGCAACAACACAAAAATACAGCCATCTGAATAATTTTCCATTCCAATCAAAGTTGTAATGAATTTAATTTGCACCTGACTAATTATTCAATTAAAATAACACTTTAGATCTTTTAATTTATGAGGAAAATTACTTTATTAATGGTGCTGATGTGGACGGTACTGCTTCAAGCTCAAAATGTGAATACCTATTTTCAGGATGAAGCTACCCAGCTTACATCCTCGACTCTTCCGTCAGGATGGAGTATTGCTGGTACTCCAATATATGGTTCAGCAAGTGCAAACACAAATACCTCAAACTCTATTGCATTTATAACAGGATCATCTGTAGGAAGTACAAGAGGTGTTACCTTGATTTTTCCTGCATCAGACACTTATTCAAATGCATCCAATATTGTAACATTAGAAGCAGATTGGACTGTGACAAACAGAGTGGTTGGATCAAAAAATTCAATGGGATTTATGGTTGATGCAAGTTCAAGTAGCACAACTACTCCGGTTCATATTTTTGGACTTTATTCTTGTGGCAGCGGATCATATCTATATTTAACAAACTATCGTACTGATTCTCTCCCTGTAACTGCTGCCGGGTCATTTAATTTTGCATCACAAAGTGGTACAGCATCTGTTGTAGATGGTACAGGATATAATTTGGTGAACAGAGTATACACCACCGATGCAAAGACAACTTCATTTGCATTTGCTAGCGCTAAAACATATCATATAACAGCAGTACTAAATTTTTCAACAAAGAAAATTACAAGTATCACAATCTCTGGCAATAGCAATACAGCGACTTTAACAAACAATGGTTTGGGATTTAGTTTCTTTGATCAAACTGCAAACAATGGAAACATAGCTAAGATATCAATGTTTAATACAAGATCATCTAAATATGGCAATGGTACAACCTTAACTACAAATACTACATACCAGTCAATGTCCAATCTCAAAATATATAAGACAAATAATTTGGGCACATTATCAAACAACTCTCCACAGTGCTCAAGCACTGGAGTTACTTTAAGTACAACTGCAAGTTCTGCAACGGGTGAAACTTTATACTGGCAGGATACATCAACCGGGACTTCAACAAGCAATCCAACTCCGGGGAATACTACCAGTTCAGGTAATAAATACCTGCGTATGTTGACAACAAATACCAATTCCGCTTATAATGTTTGGAGTGATGCAAGCTCTGCTGTTCCAGTTACGGTATATCCCGTTTCAGTCGCAGGCACTGCTGCTGCTTCCAATGCAACTGCTTCTATACAAATAATCACGGGTAACACTACCACAGTATCTTTAACTGGTAATACCGGATCCATACAATGGCAATCATCACCTGATGGAGCTACAAACTGGTCTGATATCTCAGGTGCTACTTCGTCTTCGTACACTACACCTGCGCTGAGTAGTGGTACTTATTATTACAGAGCCATCATTACTAGTGGTAATTGCTCTTCTTCCACCTCGAATACTGTCACCGTCACTGCTGCAGAATCACAATCAGCTCCACCAACTATTACAGCTTCAGGAAATGCAACTGTTGATGGAGCCTTCGATATAAGCTTCACAGATGATGCAAGCTGGAGAGGAATGATCACAGGCATCACAGTTGATGGCAGCGCACTTGACCCATCAGCTTATAATACTACCGTGGCAAATAAAATTACCTTTACACCGTCCGCCTCTGTTTTATTGCAGGGTTCAGGGTCAAAGACCATAGTTATTTCAGCTACCGGCTACAACATTGCAACTTTTAGTCAAACAATAAGTGCGGGTAATGCTACTCAACTAATAATAAAAACACAGCCGGTTACACCAGCCAGCAATGGAGCAATATTTGCAACTCAACCAGAGGTATATATAAAAGACCAATATAATAATCTCACAACAGGAACTGTGGTAGCTACCGTTACCACTCCACAAACATGGTTATTGGGTGGTACAAGCTCTAAAGTAGCTTCTTCTGGAACAGCTACCTTTACCGACCTGACTGCCGATACAACCGGGAAAATAGCATATTCGGCTGCAACGCTTACCTTTACTTTGGGGGCATTAACAACTACTTCAAATGCATTTGATATTATTGCTTATCAAACGTCATCAAACGACCAGTTTAAAACGACTCAAGCAGGTAGCTGGTCTTCAAATTCAACCTGGCTAAGTTCTCCGACAGGTGATGGTGTAAACTGGTTTGCCTCGACTTCCACTCCTAGTACCAGTGCAACTTCTGTTATGCTTAGTCATGCTATTTCACTTTCAACATCTGCAACAGTTACTAACGGTATTTCCATGGATGATAATGCCTCAATAACAATAGGTGCCGCCTCAGTA
>JBJOOU010000102.1:0-4816 GCA_046051105.1 Bacteroidota bacterium | reverse complement strand
GGCAGCTGTATTTGCTCCTATGATTTTCGTAATTCCATTCCCCACTATGATAAATACGCCTGACCAGCAAAACCAACAGTTTATCAATGGAGGCAATTATATCAAGAATATTCTTGGCTTTTTCATTATTCTGGCAGCGATTATGCTTGTAAAACAAAGAAAATGGCGTGAACATTTGCTTTTGATATCTTTTCTGATAGGTTATTTGGCAGTATTAGCCAATAGTGCATTTGCTCAGGCAGAGCGTTTTCACCAACCAGCTTTACCAATTGAGATTATTTTTGCGGCTTTTGGAATTTGTAATTTTGAACGCTTGCATAAAAAATACTTTAACTGGTGGCTCTTTTTTATCCTATTTGTAATAGTAGGATGGAGCTGGTTTAAATTAGCTGGTAGGGGAATGGCGTAAATCAGTTGATAGTTTATAATTGAAAGTTGACATTCAGTTTTTTTATGAGAAAGATATATTTGCTTTTGTATTATGGAGTTGCTCAGTATTTGCCCAAATCAACGAGACCGATGGGGCGGATCAGTATGCGTATTCGTCGTTTTTTGTGTAAGCGAATTTTTGCAGGATGCGGAGACAAACTGGTGATAGAGAACCATGCTTATTTTGGTAACGGAAAAGACATGAGAGTTGGCAATGAAGCTGGTATAGGGGCACATTTCAAATCATTAAACAGAGTAGTGACCATGGGTGATTATTCGATGATGGCGGAAGAAGTGATGTTGATAGGGGGGATACATAAATTTGATCGACTGGATATTCCTATGGGACATCAGCCAGCTGAACCTAAAACGCCACTCACTATTGAAGATGATGTATGGATAGGTACAAGGGCGATGATATTGCCGGGATGCAAACATATTGGAACAGGAGCAATTATAGGTGCTGGCTCTGTGGTGACGAAAGATGTACCTGCTTATGCTATAGTGGGAGGGAATCCTGCGAAGGTGATAAAATACAGAAATAGTGAGTAACGATCAGTTGTTAATGATTAATGATTAGTGATTAGTGATTAGTGATTAGTGATTAGTGATTAGTGATTAGTGATTAGTGATCAGTTGGTAGTATGTAGGCTGAACGATAAATAATTAGTTGTCAATTATTTGTGTTTGGTGTGTTGCCTAAAGCCCCTCCCGTTGATAAATGATTGGGTTTCCTGCCCCAAGCCCCTAAAGGGGATGTTTTGCGGCGGATAAACTAACATGGGTTGTGCATTTAAAGAACAGTTTCATTATTACTTTCTACTTTTTAATTGTATGCAATATAGGAGACGAAGGTATTTTACATCCCTTTTAGGGGCTTGGGGCAGAAAAGCTAGTGAGATTACGTCTAAATGATAAACGATTAGTGATCAATGATAAACGTTTAATGATAAGTGATTAATGCTTAATGATTAGTTGGTGGTATGTAGTATGTAGGCTGAACGATAAACGATTAGTGATCAATGATCAATAATTAGTGATCAGTTTGTAGAGACGTAATGTATTGCGTCTGAATGATAAACGATGAGTGATACATTTTTTCAATTATCAATTATCAATTATCAATTATCAATTATCAATTCATGAATAGAATAGCACCGGCTTTCAAGGTGATTAATGAGAAATAATAAGATGATTAAGATATATACAAATTTTCAGGAAATAGAGAAAGAGAAATGGACCGCTTTGGTAAAAGAATCGGCTGTGTCTACTTTTTTTCAGACGCGGGAATGTTATCAGTTTTATGATTCATTGTCTTTTTTACAGCCTTTTGTATTTGCCGTAGAAGAGGGGAATGCCATTACTGGTTTGGTGTGTGGGTATACCATTGCGGATGGAAATCCGATAAAACAGTTTTTTAGTCGAAGAGCCATTGTGCCGGGTGGAGCATTGCTTTCTGCTGATATTACAGATACAGCGTTAAATCAGCTACTCGCCACTGTAAAGAAGGAACTCAAAAAGAAAGCTATTTATATTGAGTTGCGCAATTATAATGACTATAGTAGTTATCGCTCAAAGATAGAAAACTCGGGATTTGCATATCAGGCTCATTTGAATTTTCATGTAGCTACACCTGATGTGGAAACAGCCTTAAAAAAGCTCAGCACTACTAAACGCAGGGATGTAAAGCTTAGCCGAAAAGAAGGGGCTGAATGGACTGAAACTCAGTCTTTACAAGATTTAAAGGAGTATTATGCTATTTTGGAACATTTATATGTGACACGTATAAAAACTCCCCTGTTTCCGATTGAGTTTTTCGAGAACCTGATGACAATGCCACAGGGTAAATTATTAGTGGTGAAGCAAAACGATAAAGTGATTGGTGGAAGTGTAATGGTGTTGTTGGAAGGAGTTGCTGTTTATGAATGGTTTGTGTGTGGACTGGATGGACAGCAAAAGAATGTTTTCCCTTCTACACTTGCTACCTGGGGTGCCATGGAATATGCAGCACAGAATGGATATCCACGCTTTGATATGATGGGAGCCGGCAAGCCGGATGAAGGATATGGTGTCCGTGAATTTAAATCCAAATTTGGTGGAGAACTAGTTGAACATGGTCGTTTTTTGGCTGTACTTCAACCCGGTTTGTATGCTCTTGGAAAGTATGTAGTTCAAAAGCTTAAAACTAAAAAATAGCAACAGGAGAAATATGAATTTTATACAATCCCGTCTTAATTATTCGTTATCTGCAAAGGACAAACTAATAGTTTTAAAATCTTTTTTTTCAACAAAGTCGTCTTCAACAATTCTGACAGAATTATTTAAAACTGAGAGTATTTATTTTTTTGATAATGCTCGTTCTGGACTACGTTTAGCATTATCGCTTTTGCCTAAAGGATCTAAAGTCGGGATTCAGCCTTTGACTTGTCCTACAGTTCTTGAAGCTATTGAGCTGTCGGGGTGTATTGCTGCTTTTATTGATGTGAATGATGATTTTACTATTGATTATCAGTCTTTTTTGGCGAATTCTAATGATCTAAATGCTTTAATTGTAACTCATACATTTGGTTATGTAGCTGATATTCTGAAAATAAAAGAAGCTTTTGGTGATAAGTTGATAATTGAAGACTGTGCACATGCATTTTTATCTTGCAGAAATGATGAACAGATTGTGGGATTATTAGGAGATTTTGCTATATTTTCCCATGGATTTGCAAAATTTCCCTCAGTTATTAGAGGTGGATACCTTGTATTGAATAATAAAATGTATCAGAACGATTTTTTGCGTCATTATACTCAGCTAAGCATGGTTGGCATTAAAACAAAATTGTTTAATATAGCTTCGATGTTTTGTTTGCCAATTCTAAACAGAAAATTTTTATATTCATTATTTACCTATGAGTTAAAGCAAAAGAGAAGGTCTGAATTCAAATACAGTAAACCTGTTAATACCAAGAATATCTATAAAGGACTGGGAATGAATATTTGTTTATTGAATCATGTTTTGAAAACAATTGTAGCAAAACAAAATGAACAACAGAAGAATGCTCAACAAATTATACAGTCGCTTTTAATTAAAAGGGAGATCAAAGTAGAAGCCTATGATCGACATAGGAATTATTTTATGTTGCCAGTATTAGTAGACGCTCCAGATGCCTTTTTGCAGGAAGCTCTTTCTTATGGCGTTGAACTGGGCAGGCATTTTGTCCAATCTAAACATATAGTTAAACATTATGGTTATGTTGAAGGGTCATGCCCTCAATACGAATATATTGTAGATAGATTAGTTACAATACCTGTTCATTATGCATATCCAAAATCATCTACCAAGAAGATTTTGAAAATGATCAATGATATGGGTTCAATTTCAAATAATCGGAGTTTCAATACCTACCCATTTAAGCATTGATTATAGAGTGCGTTGTATGGAAACTCAATAAAAAAATAAACTGATGAAATATCTTTACCTGATTAGTCATCCGGCTCACTTTCATATGTTCAAATATTCGATGAAAGAACTGGAAAAAAGAGGACATGAAATTATTGCTGTTATTCGTCCTAAAGATGTCTTGGAACAGCTGTGCATTGATTATGGTCTCAACTTCATAAAAATAAAAAACAGACCTAAACGATTTGGATTACTAGGATTGGGCATTGCGTTAATTGATAAAGATGTACAATTACTCAAGATTGTAAATAAGCATAAACCGGATTTATTATTAGGTTCTGATGGAACATTAGCTCGTGTAGGTACATTAAAAGGTATTCCATCCTTTGAATTTAATGAAGACGATGCCGAGGCTATACGCCTGTATGCAATAACTTCATTTCCATTTTATACGAATATTGTTTGTCCTGAAGTTACAAGTGCATGGAGATGGAATCATAAAAAAATTGGATTTAATAGCTACCATGAGTTGGCATATTTACATCCCAATCAATTTACGCCGGATAAAAGTGTTGTTGAAAAATATTTTAATCCTGATGAAACCTATTTTATTATACGTTTTGCAAAACTGACAGCCCATCACGATACTGGAATTACAGGTATTACCACTGAAATAGCCAAGAAGATTGTAGCTTTACTCAAACCTCATGGTACTATTTTTATAACTTCGGAGCGTGAATTGGAACCCGAATTTGAAGAGTATCGTATCAGGATTAACCCATTAGATATGCATCATGTAATGGCATTTGCCGATATTTATATTGGCGATAGTCAGACTATGGCTGCTGAGGCTGGTGTGTTAGGAACTCCATTTGTCCGATTTAATGATTTCGTGGGGAGATTGGCTTATTTACATGAACTTGAAAACAAATATCATTTAGGATATGGACATAGAACGGATGATCCGGAAGGAATGTATAATTCAATTAGAGAATTGCT
>JBJOOU010000101.1:0-24962 GCA_046051105.1 Bacteroidota bacterium | reverse complement strand
ACTTTTTTATAATACAAAGAGTAACACACAGCCGTAGTAAGCCCGTAATACCGATCATCATACACAAATTTATCAGGCACTGTATTGATCATCACTTCCAAGTTCCTGTCTTTCAGATATTGCCCTAAATCAAACTCGTTATCAACTTCTTTAAATGCGACCAAAAGCAGATTTTCGAAATATTTGCTATTCACGCGACATTCAATCTTATCTACTTTTTGCCAGTAAAAAAATAAAGGCAAAAAGTATGACGCATTCTTTTTAGACACGAAAGCTGATTCAGTATACAATGGAGATTCCGAACGAACTATAATATTTTCAAATGGCACTTGTACCGGTTTGATATCATCCTTCGTAATTTTTGCATCCACCAACTTATTGAAAGTAGACAATGTCATGCATGAACTCAGAAACAGAATGGACGCAAAAACTGCACAAAACCTAAAACAACAATGACGCATGGACAGCAATATTAATGATGAATAATTGTCTTTATTCCAGATACATATAGTCGCAGTGAATCAGCGGCTTCTGATTCTTTTTTCCTATCATTTCGCGAGCTTTCGCGCTATCATACTGCACTTTACCTACACCTAAGGACTCACCATCCGCATTGAAAATCTTCACAATATCATCTTTTTCAAAATCCCCTTCGATTTTCACCACGCCAACGGGCAGCAGGCTTACAACCTTATTGCTCTGAAGAGCCAAAGTTGCATTTTCATTCACATAAATTCCACCTTTAGCAAATCCGCCACTTTGAGCAATCCATTTCTTTACGCTCGAAACATCTTCGTTAGAGGCAACAAAATGTGTGCAAATAATATCCGATTTCCTGTCCAGCAACTGCAAAAGCACATTATCCTTTTTACCGTTAGCAATAAACACCTCGATTCCCTGATCAGCAATTTTTCGGGCAATTGTTGTCTTTGTTCCCATTCCACCACGCCCGAAGGTCGATTTTGAGGTCTGGATATAATCCGAAATGTCTTCGCCCTTCTGAATTTCACGTATCACTTTCGAGGCCGGATCAGCTGGAGAACCATTGAAAATCCCATCAATATTGCTCAGTATGATCAATGCTTCCATGTCCATCATCGACGCTATCAAGCCCGACAGTTCATCATTATCAGTAAACATCAACTCCGTTACCGACACCGTGTCATTCTCATTTACAATAGGTATAACACGATTATCGAGCATCACTTGCATACAATTCCGCTGATTCAGATAGTGAAGGCGCGTACTAAAATTTTCCTTCATCGTTAACACCTGCCCTACAACAATGCCATGCTCACGAAACAAATCGTAATAGTGATTGATCAATTTAGCCTGACCCACCGCCGAAAACAACTGACGTTGGTCCACTACATCCATCTTTCGGTTGATACCCAACACACTTCTACCTGACGCAACTGCACCCGACGAAATCATCACCACTTCCACGCCTTTTTTATGTAGCTGTGAAATCTGATCTACCAATGCCGACATACGGGTAATATCCAACGTTCCGTCAGCACGGGTAAGCACATTACTACCAATTTTAACTGCTATCTTTTTAAATTTCATTGTTTCTTCCTATGCCTGGAAATAATATATCCGCAACTATTTTTCATTAAAAATCACATGCAACAACGTTGTTCCTACTGCATTAAGCGTATTTTTATCTACCTTATCCATCGTATCATGAATGGTATGCCAGTACTCGCCAAAACCTGTAGATGAATTCGGGTCGTAATGAATGATATCAATACAAGGAATACCCGCCAATTTATTTACATAAATATGATCATCAGTAATAGAACCTCCCTGAGCATTTTTAAAATACTGACCAAAACCGAGACTCTCCGCTTGCGCCCATACGGCATCTACCACCGATTTAGCATAATATTCCGAAGCTTGTTCACGGTAAAAAACAGCATTGGGAGCTCCCACCATATCCAGCAAGATGCCATACCTGGCAGTATAACCCTGTTCATGTGGATGCTTGGCCCAGTACTGAGTTCCCAAACACCACGAATCCTCATTCGTTCCACCCACCTGGCCATAATCTTCCGAGTCCAGGAAAATCACATCCACACCAATACCTGGAGCCGATTTTGATAGTTGACGGGCAATTTCCAACAACACTCCTACTCCACTAGCACCATCATTGGCAGCCATTACGGGCTTTTTGTGGTTTGCCGGATCCGGATCATTATCGGCCCACGGACGGGAATCCCAATGCGAAAACAACACGATGCGCTGTTCGGCTTCCGGTTTATAAGCTCCGATTATATTCACCGATTTCAACACTGTACCATCAAACGCAGTTAAATCAGCACGTTGGGCAGTGACTTTGGCTCCGAATCGTTTCAATTGAGCGATCAAGTAATCGGCACAAGCTTCATGTGCTTTGGTATTGGGCACACGAGCACCGAAGTCAACCTGGGTTTTAGTATACAAATAAGCAGAATCAGCAGAAAAAACAGGAACCTCAACCGGTGCTTTTACTTCAGCTTTTACTGGCGGTGTAGGCTGCTTGCAAGCACACAATAATGTGAGGGCTAGTAACGATATGAATATTTTTCTCATATTTAAAACATTGAAGAACAAAGATACTTATTTTTCAGGAATCAGAAGAAAACGAGCTGGAAATACAACAGAAGGCTTTACTCAACTATAAAAAAAGCCGTGTAATCAGCTACGATATACACGGCTTTGTATTTTCATACAGCAAATATTAGAAATTCCATTTAACGGCGAGTGTGGGACATATTTTAAAACCGTCTACAGCAGCAAAATTACATGATATTTCTTCTTCCGTACCTACAGACAAATGCTCATTCACATTGTACCAAAATTGAGGTTCAGATATAAATACAAATTTTGTATTCGTAGGAGTAGATAATGCAACTGCTTTTGAGTCGTAAAAATTCATATTATCCTCTTTCCAGAAATCAGCAAAGCCTGAGGCGGTAAACTTTTTGTTGAAATAGTGCAAATTCCAAACCCCGGTCAACTGAAATGAGGAAGGATTATTCTTTCCTGCAATGTACTTATAAAGCACCTTAAAGTTAAGGGTTTTGCTAAAATCCCCATTATGCCAACCATAGTCCAAACCTGTGAGATATGCATTATTGATAGGCAAGGCATTTCCGGAATTATTAAACAACCCTCCATTATATTCCACCTGGAAACTCAGAGGAGTCTTTGCCAATGAAAAACATCTTGCTATTTCCATATAAGCCAATGATGGATGTTTCTGCTCCCCCATATCATAATCAAAATCGACAAAGAAAAAAGTATTCCCCCATTTATCAGGTTTGAACATCTCAAGTGTAGTGGTCACATAACTTCTCCCTTTACCTAAGTCATAATGAACCTGAAGATTTTGAGCCTCCGTGATAACGAACGCAAAAATTACCAGTAGTGTAATAAATGTCTTTTTCATTTTGTATTACCATTAATATTTAATTTCGATACAAAGATAAATCAATAGCCCCAATCGGCAAACATGATTTACACAATCCAGCCTTTGTGTACTCGTTGAAATTTCCTAGATTTGTATTCAGGATGCCTACAATGCATACAAAACCAGAAAACCTAGAAAAATATTTCGCAAAATGTAATTTTTTTCTTCTTTTTCCGTTCAGTCACACTGCAAGACGAACCACACTATCACACAAGCACTTAAATCTTCCAAAAAGACATTTAAATGTCCTATAGAAAGGTTCAATTCCAAAAATAGGTTTTAAAACATGTTTTTTTATTTGCTACTATGGAAATTTCCCGCTTATTTTGCAAGCGTTAACTAAACAACACAATCTTTTTTATACCTTAAAAAACTAATACCTATTTGAAGCGAGACTTTGTGAAAAGTTTCGCTTTTTTCTTTCTAATCCCTCCATAAAAATCTCTTTTAGAAATTCCACAAAATTCAGTTGCGCATTCAAGATTTAATACTACATTTGCCATGCTTTTTTCAGTAAAAGTCTGCCTTAAATCACACAATAAAAGACACTCTTTACCAAAAGAGCAAGAATTTACCATTTCGGATAAGATTTCAATCTATATACAATTAATCAATTTATCGGAAAATGAGTTTTAAAATCGTAGTTCTTGCCAAACAGGTTCCCGACACACGCAACGTTGGGAAAGACGCAATGAAAGCCGATGGAACTGTAAACAGGGCAGCTCTGCCTGCAATTTACAATCCGGAAGATCTCAATGCGCTAGAACAAGCTTTACGCTTGAAAAGTAAAATTGAAGGTACCACCGTACATGTATTAACCATGGGACCAGCCCGCGCTGCCGAAGTCATCCGCGAAAGCATGTATCGGGGCGCTGATGGTGGATATCTGCTCAGCGGTCGTGAGTTTGCCGGCTCCGACACTCTTGCAACTTCCTATGCACTCGCCTGCGCTATCCGCAAATTAGGCAAAGTGGATCTAATCGTTTGTGGTCGCCAGGCCATCGATGGCGATACCGCTCAGGTTGGCCCACAGGTAGCTGAAAAGCTCGGACTCCCACAAATCACCTATGCCGAGGAAATTACCGGAATTGAAAACGGTAAAATAACGGTAAAACGCCGACTCGAACGTGGAATTGAACTCGTGCGAGGTCCTCTGCCAATGGTCGTAACTGTAAACGGGTCGGCTCCCGACTGCCGTCCGCGCCACGCCAAACTGACCATGAAGTACAAACGCGCCGCCACACCCACCGAGAAACAAGAGGCCGGCAATGATTACACCGATTATTTCGACTCTCACCCCTACCTCAACATCACTGAATGGGGAGTAAATGACATCGAACATGAAATTCAATGGCTTGGTCTATCAGGCTCGCCTACTAAAGTGAAGCAGATTGAAAACGTCGTTTTCACTGCGAAAGAAAGTAAGCGCCTTACATCGGCAGACACCGAAGTAGAAGACCTGATGAAAGAATTAATTGCCAATCATACAATAGGATAAAAAAGACTGACTAATGAATTATTGATAATTCTTTTTGCATTATCAATAATGCTCATTATCGTCCTTCCTGTTCAGCGACTGACACATCAATACATTGATATAAAATCATTAAAAGCCATGAATAACATATTTGTATACCTCGAAACCGAGGAGGGCATTGTAGGCGATGTAAGCCTGGAATTGCTCACAAAAGGCCGATCGCTGGCCAAACAATTAAACTGCAAACTGGAAGCTATTGCCGCCGGCGAAAAGCTTGACGGCATTGCAGCACAAGTATTTCCCTACGGAGTAGAAATTCTGCATCTGGCCGAAGACAAACGCCTCAGCCCCTATACATCACTCCCACACACATCGTTACTCGTCAATTTATTTAAGGAAGAAAAGCCACAAATAGCGCTGATGGGCGCCACTTCGATAGGCCGGGATCTTGGCCCAAGAGTATCGTCAGCTCTGTTTAGCGGACTAACTGCCGACTGTACATCATTGGAAATTGGTACTTATGAAGATAAAAAAGCAGGTAAAACCTACGAAAATCTGCTGTATCAAATCCGTCCGGCCTTTGGTGGAAACATCGTTGCAACGATTGTGAACCCTGATTGCAGACCCCAGATGGCTACCGTACGCGAAGGCGTAATGAAAAAAGAAGTCCTCGATGTAAACTTTAAAGGCAAAATACGCAAGTTAGATATTGCTAAATATGTGCCGGATACCGATTTCGTCATTGAAGTGATCGAACGACACATGGAGAAATCAAAACTCAACATCAAAGGTGCACCCATCATTGTTTCAGGCGGATACGGAGTAGGAAGTGCCGACAACTTCAAACTTCTGCACGAACTTGCCACCGTACTTGGCGGAGAAGTTGGCGCATCCCGGGCAGCAGTTGACGCGGGCTTTGCGGAACACGAACGTCAAATTGGTCAGACAGGCACCACAGTTCGTCCAAAACTTTACATTGCCTGCGGAATTTCAGGCCAGATACAACACATCGCCGGCATGCAGGAAAGTGCCATGATTATTGCTATCAACACTGACCCAAAAGCCCCTATCAACGACATTGCTGATTACGTGATTACCGGCTCCATCGAAGAAGTAGTACCCAAAATGATCAAATATTACAAAAAGAACAGTAAATAGTTTATAGCCGGCAACCGGATTTTATCCTAAAAATCCCACAGCCTATATAAACATCTATCAATCTATAAACTAATACGAAATGAATTTTTTCAATGATAACCCCTCACTAAAATTTCAGCTTTCTCATCCATTGATGCAGAAAATTGTTGCTCTCAAGGAGCGCAATTTCGCTGAAAAAGACAAATATGAATATGCTCCACAAGACTTCGAAGACGCCATCGACAATTACGAAAAGGTGTTGGAAATTGTAGGAGAAATATGCGGAGAAATACTTGCACCCAATGCCGAAGACGTAGACCACGAAGGCCCGAGAGTAGAAAACAGCCGAGTGATTTACGCCAAAGGCACCAAAGAGAACCACGAAGCACTCACCCAGGCCGGAGTTTACGGCATTTCGCTGCCCCGACAATACGGTGGACTAAACTTCCCATCGGTTACCTACAGCATGACTTTTGAAATGGTATCGAGAGCGGATGCCGGCTTTGCCAACATCTGGGGACTACAAGACTGCGCTGAAACCCTTTCGGAATTTGCATCCGAGGAAATCAAAGCCGAATTTCTCCCCCGCATTGCGACCGGAGATACTTGCTCAATGGACCTGACCGAGCCTGATGCAGGTTCGGATTTGCAAGCTGTTCAGCTAAAAGCCACCTACAATGAAGCCGACGGGATGTGGTATTTGAACGGTGTAAAACGTTTTATTACCAATGGAGATGCACAAATAAAGCTGGTACTGGCAAGATCAGAGGAAGGAACTTCTGACGGCCGCGGACTATCGTATTTTGTTGTAGACAACAAGCATGATAGCCGGATATTAGTACGTCGCATCGAAAACAAATTAGGAATCAAAGGCTCACCCACCTGCGAACTGGTATTCAACAATGCGCCAGCTCAACTGGTAGGCAGCCGAAGAATGGGACTAATCAAATACGTGATGTCGCTAATGAACGGAGCGCGACTAGGTATTGGCGGTCAATCCGTAGGCCTGTCAACAGCTGCTTACAACGAAGCACTGGCCTATGCCCGCGATCGGAAACAGTTCGGGAAAGCAATTATCGAGTTTCCGGCAGTATACGAAATGCTATCGATGATCAAAGCCAAACTGGATGCTTCGCGCGCTTTACTTTACGAAACTTCGCGCTATGTAGACATTTACAAATGCTACGAGGCCATTGAATCAGAACGAAAACTGACCCCGGAAGAAAAAGCTGAATACAAAGAATATATGAAACTGGCTGACGCACTCACTCCTGTACTCAAAATGTTTGCAAGCGAATACGCCAATCAAAATGCATACGATTGCATTCAGGTACATGGTGGATCGGGATTTATGAAGGACTATGCCTGCGAGCGCTTATATCGCGACGCCCGCATCATGACGATCTATGAAGGAACTTCACAACTTCAGGTAGTTGCTGCAATTCGTCATGTCACAACAGGCAATTATCTGAAAATGATTCATGACTACGATACACAACCTATCAATCCCGAATTTACGAGTCTACGTAAACGACTACAAATCATGACAAACCTATTTGAACATGCTGTAGACCGCATCAACGAAATCAAGAACCAGGAATATCTTGATTTTCAGGCCCGGCGACTGGTTGAAATGGGAGGACACATCATAATGAGCTACCTGCTGCTTATCGATGCCAGCCGCGATAAAGAAGATCTTTTCCGCAAATCAGCAGAAATCTATATCAATTTTGCAGAAGTAGAAGTGCGTCGTCATGCAGCATTTATGAAGAAATTTGACGTAGAACATGTAGATGTATACAAAGTTCAATAAGCCCGAAACACAATAAAACAAACGAAAACAGGTCAGTTCCATTTCGGAGCTGACCTGTTTCATTTCATTGGACAAGTCCAACAAATACTATTCTTCTTTCTGTCCCTGAGGAGTGATTAATTTATACCCCTTACCGTGAATATTGATAATGGCCACATTGGGGTCATCCTTCAACAGCTTGCGTAACTTAGTGATATACACATCCATACTACGAGCATTAAAGTAATTATCATCCACCCAAATTGTCTTCAACGCAAAGTTACGTTCCAAAATGCTATTCGCGTTTGACGCCAACAGGTTCAATAATTCCGACTCTTTAGTGGTCAGTTTTTTCGTTTCACCGTTATGCGAAATGGTTTGCTTTTGCGCGTCAAACAAGAATTCACCAATCTGATAAGCAAATACATCTTTGGTTCGTTTTCCTTTTACCCGGCGTAGAATCGACTCGATTCTGTACAGCAGTTCTTCCATGCTAAATGGTTTCGACAAATAATCGTCGGCTCCCAATTTAAAGCCCTGCAAAATATCTTCCTTCATCGATTTTGCGGTAAGGAAAATAATAGGCACTTCTGTATTCAATGCACGCACATCAGCCGCCAAAGCAAAACCATCTTTTTTAGGCATCATTACGTCGAACACACATAAATCATATTTGTTTTTTGCAAACGCTTTATATCCCGCTTCGCCATCAGGCTGAAGATCTGCATCATAACCTTTAGTCTGTAAGTATTCTCTGAGCAACATGCCAAGATTTTCGTCATCCTCGCACAACAGGATTTTTACTTTTTCGTCAGTCATAATTATAATTTTTAAGAGTTGGTATTGTAATAATAAATTTTGTTCCTATATTTAATTCGCTCTCTACCTTGATAGTACCTTTATGTTCAGAAATTATCTTTTTCACATAAGCCAATCCAAGCCCAAAGCCTTTCACATTATGTACATTTCCGGTTGATACGCGGAAAAACTTTTCAAAAATCTTTTTTTGATCGTCTTTGCTTATACCTATGCCATTATCCTCGATGCTTATCAGCAAATTATCCTTTTCATTCCAGGTCTCTATCGTCAGCAACAACGGTTTATCACTGTATTTCAAAGCATTATCCATCAAATTAAAAACCACATTCGTAAAATGAACTTCATCCACCAGGGCCAAATCATTACCAGCCTCCAACTTCGACGTAATTTTTCCACCTTTACTAGTCACCTTTAACGAAAAGTTACTGATAATATCCGACACCAAAGAATTGATTCTAATCTCATTCAACTTCAACATTGACTTATCCTTTTCGAAGACAGCCATCTGAAGCACTTTTTCTACTTGCAGACTCAAGCGCTTCGTCTCATCCACAATCACTTTCGAAATATGCTTCAACGACTCTGGCGTTTTTCCCACGCCACTATCCTGCAACATTTGCGATGCCAGCGAAATAGTAGAAATTGGCGTTTTAAGCTCATGGGTCATATTATTTACAAAGTCATTTTTCATATTATTCAGCTGCTTCTGACGGAATATGATAACCAGCGCCACAATAAATACAACCAGAACCAACAATATCAACCCCACAGAAGGCAGCAGAAGATCCATCGAGCGAAGAATATAATTTTGCTTAGTAGGAAATGTCACCTGCAAATAAGCTACATTGTAAGTTTCTTCCAGAGGAAAGAAACGCTGTGTATACATGTTATTTTCAGTGCTCAATACAGCTCCGCTTATACTTTTATGACAAGAATAAACTGTACGCCCATCTTTATCCACAATGGAATAATAGAATGGGAGCGACACACCATTATTTACCAGCACACGCTCAAGTATATCATTCAGTTCCTCAAAATTAACTCTCTCGCTAATTTCCTTCTTATCGGACTCCTTCATCCAACGAAATACCGCCTGGTCCAATATCGTTTTCGAACGGGAAAAGTTCTGTTTGAATTTTTCCTGCAAATAATGTGAAGTTTCCTCGATTGATGCCTTGCCATGTCTTGTAGAAAGACGAATGGAAGGGCGGTTCAATTGTTCAGAAGTCAGCTGCGGGTTATTTACCAAACTATCGATATTCTTCTTCAGTTTAAAATTTTGAGCATCCAGAGTCAGCACTTTGTTACTCACTTTATAGTCGTTACCATCGAGAGTCTGACCAAGATACTCCAGCGCCTCGTTCTCCTCCACTAAACTAACAGTTTGAAATAGACTACGCTGAACATTTTCATTAAACTGATTTTCTACCATCTCAGCATTCACACTAATATAGCGAACCTGCAAAACCACCAAACCTATAAAGGTTAGCAACATGATAGTTATCAATATCCCAATAGTACTTTTCTTCATAACGATGCAAATGTACATTAAAACTTAATACTCCAACACAAAAACAGCCCTTATTATATAATAGTTGTGAATAAATAAACTATATTTACATACATTCACACTGATCATACAAAAAAGACATTATGTATTCACATTCATTTAAACATAAAAGTTAATAAAACAATTTCCCCTAATTCCCAACCGAACATTTCACAAACAGATGTTAGGCAATTAGACAAAAAAAGGGGATAAGAACCTAAATTCTCATCCCCTTCAAATTCATTTCTGAACAACCAAAATAAATTGAGTATAATCAGTTATAATCCCCGGCGTTCGTTCCCTGCTTAGCACATTATAGGGTTGGGCTAGTTTCAATTTAAACCCTACTTTTACAAATTCGGCAGCCAATTCATCCAAATCAAAACCTTTATGAGGTATAGGCTCGAAACGGTGAAAAGATCCATCTTCTGTGAGCAAATCGCCAATAGCAATCAATGCACCTTCATTACAAATATTATAAAGATGAGCGATCGCAGCTGGTATTTCCGGAATATGATGAAACGCCATACACGAGAAAGCAAAATCTATATCCTGTTTCTTGTATTCAAAAATCTCGCCCAACACAGTTTCGACAGGAACACCATACGTAGGTTTTTGCTTGAGAACTCCCAACATAGCCTCCGAAGTATCTTCAAAAACCATTGCCCCCACCTTATCCAACAACTGCATCCCAACGAGTCCGGTACCAGCACCGATTTCCAAAGCTTTCCAGTTTTTCTGAGGAGAAATATGCTTCAGCAACTCGGACACGAAAATCTCCGTCATTTTTATCTTTTCAGGACTATCCCACTCGGCAGCCCTATGCGCAAAATTATCAGTCATTTATTTAGTATTTATATTTGTATCAAAAACAGCATTCCGAACAGGAAGTTCAATGCCGAACTAAATAAACTTCACGATTTGATCCAGCGATTTTCTGGTTTTCTTCGCCTTCGCTTCAAAATCGGTTTTGGGATAACCCAATGGGGTGAGTGCATACACAATCTCATTTTCTGATAACTGAAGTATATTCCTCAACTGCTCATAATCAAAGTTGCCTACCCAACACGTAGCCACCCCAAAATTTGTTGCAGCAAGTATCATATGATCCATTGCAATTGCCAAATCGGTTTCCAGACTATTGTATCCATCTTGTCGCTTCCAGGCAGCATCTTTATTTCCAACAACAATAAGAACATGTGGTGCATCGGCAAACCAGGTTCGGGGATAAGTACTTCTCACGGCTTGTAATGCATCACATGACGATGCAAAAATAAACCTCCATGGCTGAAGATTGGCCGCTGAAGGCGCCAAACGTCCGGCCTCAGCAATCTGCATCAATACATCTTGCGAAACCGGACGTTCTGGATCGAAACTTCTTATGCTTTCTCTTGATCGAATAAGCTCTATAACATTCATTTCCTGCAATTCTAAAATTCAATTCAAAATTACATTTTCAAACGCTTAAACCAATAAAAGTAATCAGTTAATCTATGATTTTATATTTGGAGCTCTTTACGAAATTATTGATATATTTTCCGAATTTGGAGAGACTTACAGATTGGTTGCTATAAATCTTTGTCATATTAGCCTTAATGGCAGTAGTATCCAGTCGTGAAGCCTGGGTAATCAACTCCGAACCAAGAGTTACATCGCTCAGCATACCATCCGCTTTAATATCGGTACTGATAGCTGCCATCAATTCAGTGAGTTCACTTTCCGAACGTTGCCCCTGAAGAATGGCAGACACGGCGAGCAAAATCGAGTTTGAATCGTCGGTGCCCGAAATATCTAAACTCTCCGAACTGTTTATATCGGACTTCGAGATATTGAAGATGCTGAGAATTTCTTTCTGAGCCTGAACTTTAGCCTCAGCAAACCATAGGCCTTGTTTATTCATAAGGTATTCTACCCTTGCTTTTTCGAGGTGAGTCAATACATTTACATTAATATTGGCAGTATTCGAAACATCTACCAACGCATAAAGCGTAAGTTGCGAATCAGACAACTTACCAGTTACTTCGTTAAAGTAGTAACCATCAGCACGAAGCTTCGCATAATTGGAACTCAAATAAAATTCTCCTATTTCGAAGCTACCTGTATTGTCTGTAATCTCTGTATTGTAGGTTTTTCCTGTCGGTGATAAGTTCTCAAGCAAGTCGTACACTGTCACGGAACTACCGTTCACAAATGGTCCTTTTTGCACATACCCACTGATCGTACGGGCAGGATAGATACCTTCATCATCTGCAGAGTGACAAGATGCAACAAACCCGGTCATTCCTAATAATATTATTAGCTGTAGTAATTTATTCCGTTTCATAATCTTTCGCTTTAAAATTTACATGTAAGTAAAGACATTAAAAGCAATAAAGCAAGTTTTTCAATCGGAAATGTCATTTATTTAACCTTTTAATTGCTGATTATCAAACAAATAGTATTTTATACTACAATAAACTTTGCGTCGCGTAATATAAATTACCACACAAGGTAATATCTAGCCTCGATAACTGACCTTCAATTTCTACAGAGACGCATCACATATAATTCAGCCACATTTGAAATGGTTACAGCAAAAAGAGCTTTTTGTATTTTCATTCAAAAAAAGTACTTTTGTGAGCAACAAAATGAGATTAAATATGGTAAGTAAATACTTCAAAACATTGGCAATGGCATTAGGAATTGTATCCACCACCTGCTGTGCGTCGAACAACGACGGAATTATTGGCAAACAAAAACCAAAAATTGAAAATGGGCGCATGACTCCCGAAGTTCTTTGGTCGTTCGGACGGGTGGCCGGCGCACAGGTTTCGCCCGATGGCACAAAATTGCTGTTTAGCGTGTCCTATTACAGCATCCCCGAGAACAAAGGAAATTCGGAGCTGTTTGTTATGAACATCGATGGCAGCAACAAACAACAAATAACACATACTAAAACCCGCGAGGCAGCAGCCAAGTGGATGAAAGACGGCGAACACATCGCATTCCTATCGTCGGAGAACGGCTCGATGCAGCTTTGGACCATGAAAGCGGATGGCTCAGACCGCAAACAAATCAGTAACCGCGAAGGCGATATCAATGACTTTGCCTTTTCGCCCGACGAAAGTAAGATTCTGTTTGTTTCTGATGTAAAATACGGTCAAACAACCGTAGACAAATACCCCGATCTGCCCAAAGCGAGTGGAGTGATCGTTACCGACCTGATGTACAAACATTGGGACGAGTGGATTCAGACCGTTCCGCATCCTTTTGTAGCTGATTTCAAAGATGGTAAATTGGCCAACGAAAAGGACATTATGCAGGGCGAACCTTACGAATGTCCGATGAAGCCGTTTGGCGGTATTGAGCAGCTGGCCTGGAGCCCCGATGGAAAAACCATTGCCTACACCAGCCGAAATAAAACGGGCAAAGAATACGCCTTGTCCACCAATTCGGACATTTATTTCTACTACCTGGAAACAGGAAAAACAGAAAACAAAACGCAAGGCATGATGGGCTACGACCAAAATCCGGTGTTCTCGCCTGACGGCAAATGGCTGGCCTGGGAAAGCATGGAGCGCGATGGGTACGAAGCCGACAAAAGCCGCCTGTTCATCATGAACGTAAAGACCGGAGAAAAAACCGATCTTTCCATCAATTTTGATCAGAACTCCAACTCGCTGGCATGGACTGCCGATAGCAAATCCATCTACTTCGTAAGCTGCTGGCATGCGGTGACTGATATTTACAAAGTGGATATCGCCAGCAAAAAAATCAGCCAAATTACCAAAGGCGTGCACGACTACAGCTCAGTCATTCCATTGAAGAACAAGCTTATTGGAACTAAACACTCGATGAGCAAGCCGGATGAAATCTACAGCATTGACCCAAAAACAGGCAAAGAAACGGAGCTTTCATTCGAGAACAAAGACATCACCGACCGCCTGACTATGGGAAAAGTGGAGGAGCGCTGGGTGACTACTACCGACAACAAGCAAATGTTGGTTTGGGTAATTTACCCTCCGCATTTCGACCCGAATAAGAAATATCCCACTTTGCTTTTCTGCGAAGGTGGACCGCAATCTACTGTTAGCCAGTTTTGGTCGTACCGCTGGAATTTTCAGTTGATGGCTGCCAACGATTATATAGTGGTAGCGCCTAACCGTCGCGGCTTGCCCGGATTTGGCAAAGAATGGCTGGAACAAATTAGTGGCGACTATGGTGGGCAAAACATGAAAGACTACCTGTCGGCTATCGATGCAGTAGCCAAAGAGCCCTACGTAAACAAAGACAAACTAGGCTGTGTAGGTGCCAGTTATGGTGGATTTTCGGTGTACTGGTTGGCAGGACATCACGAAAAACGCTTCAAAGCATTTTTGGCACACGACGGAATGTTCAATTTACCGCAACAATACCTCGAAACTGAAGAAATGTGGTTCGTAAACTGGGATTTGGGTGGCCCATACTGGGATAAGGCCAACGCTATCGCTCAACGCTCGTATGCCAACTCGCCACACTTATTCGTAGATAAATGGGACACTCCCATTTTGGTGATTCACGGAGAAAAAGACTATCGCATCCTGGCATCGCAGGGCATGGCAGCGTTCAATGCCGCCGTGTTGCGCGGTGTGCCAGCAGAAATGCTGATTTTCCCTGACGAAAATCACTGGGTATTGAAACCTCAAAACGGTATTCTGTGGCAACGTACCTACTACGAATGGTTGGACAAATGGTTGAAATAAACCATAACGATAACAACTAAAACAAGGGATGCAATTAAAATGCATCCCTTTATTTTTACATACAACTCTGAAAATCAACATCAGCAAAACACTTTCGACGAAGAAAAATTGTATTTTTACAAAAACATTTACTCGCCGATGCAACGTTTCATTCTATTGCATCATCTAAGAAACAGAGTATGGAATTGGCAAAACACCAAATTGATGAACAGGAACTGATTGCAGCTTGTCAGGCTGGAAAACCGTGGGCTCAAAGGAAAATCTATGAGCTGCACGCTTCCACCATGATGGCAGTTTGCTACCGTTATGTCAACGATAGAGAAACGGCCCGCGATCTGCTTCAGGACGGATTCATAAAGGTGTTCACGAAAGCAGACACTTACTCAGGTACCGGATCTTTTGGTGGGTGGATGCGCCGAATTTTCGTCACCACTGCACTGGAATTTTTGAGACAGAAAGATGCCTTGAAACAAACGGATAGTCTCGACGATTGGGCGGGCAGCATCGACAACGAAGACGAAACGATCATCGAAAAATTATCAGCTGCGGATCTGATGCACTGCATAGCAAAACTGCCCGACGGATACCGTACTGTATTTAATCTTTATGCAATAGAAGGATATTCGCACGCCGAAATTGCCCAGATGCTTGGTATTAACGAAGCCACATCGAGGTCGCAATTTATGAGAGCCCGTAAAATTCTTCAGAAAGACGTAGAAACTCTTTTTCAACCCAGACTAAACAGCGCCGAAAATGCAAGACGACAATTTTAAAATACACGAAGAAGACCCATTTTGCGAAAGCATTCGGCAAAAACTGGCGGATTTTGAACTTCCGGTGGATGAGGCATGCTGGGCTGAAATTGAAGCAAAACTAGCAACCCGTAAAAAACGGAAGGTCGTTCCTTTTTGGTGGTGGCTCAGCGGGGGAGCAGCCGTAGCCAGTCTGGCATTGATTTTCACCATCGGGTTGCACAGCAACAGCCCCGAAATCGCTCTACGTTCGTCAGTAAAGAACCCGTCAAATACCCAAAAGGCTATTGCACCTGCTTCCAACCCGATTAAAGTAGCCAATAATCTTTCGACAGAAAAATCAGTTGCAAAAATCAAAACAATTGCATCAGCAGGAACAAAACAGAAAGCAGTTAGCACACCAACATATCCAACAACAACTGAACAAAAAGAGATAAAAAACGAATTGATTGCAACGAACACAACAACTACTGCATCAATAGAAAACAAGGAGGCAAGCAAAACATCAACTGACAGCTTGCACACAAAGACCGAAAAGAAAAATCTACCGGACAAACTGGTAGCCAAAAACGAACCGACAAAAGAGCCGGAAATTGCCAGGAAAAAAAATAACGATTGGATGCTGCTTGCATCCGTAGGTCAGAACGGAGCTGCTTCGTTTCCGTCTGCCGGGAATGGCGAAATGTATGCAGCAGATGCTACAATGGCCAACGGAGAGAAAAACCTGACGGACGCACAGAATACATACAGCAGCATTCTGTCTCCATCGGATTTTTCGGACAAGACTTTTAATCCGGGAATCTCTTTCGGACTGATGATTCGCAAAAACCTGAGCACAGGAGTGAGTTTAGAAACCGGATTGATGTACACTTACCTGCAATCGACTTTTCGGGGCAATAACTGGTACAGCTACGATGCCAGCATGCAACTGCATTATCTGGGCATTCCGGTGAATATCAACATTGACCTATGGAAAAAACAACGCTGGAGCATTTACTGGATGGGAGGAATGATGGTAGAAAAAGGACTGCGGTCGGTTTATACCCAACACCAGTACTACCAGTCGCAAACGACGACCACATCGGCAGGGTCAAAAATCGACGGAATACAATGGTCGCTCCGAAGCGGACTTGGCGCGAATTATCAACTGTATAAAAACATAGGACTCTACCTGGAACCAGATGTTTCGTACTTTTTCGACAACAATCAGCCGGTAAGTTCACGCACCGAATATCCAACATCGGTCGGCATAAAAGCCGGACTACGATTTACAATCGATAAATAACACATTATTCAGCTACACATGAAAAAAATCATTCTATTCTTCGTTCCGGCCTTGCTGCTGAGTTGCAAAACACAGAACGAACCAACACCCATCATCCCAATACCCAAAGATGCAACTGCCATCAGTTTGAGTGCAGCTCAACAAGCAAAAGTATCGCAGGACAATGCCTTTGCGTTTGATTTGCTTCGCAAAACCATTGCCAGCAACAGTGCTGAACAAAATGTTTTTGTTTCGCCACTGAGCGTGAGCATTGCTCTGGGAATGGTGTGGAACGGTGCCAACGCCGACACAAAAACAGAGATTGAAACCGCACTGAAACTGAGCGGACTTAGCGCAGATGTGATCAACTCTTACTATCAAACCATGCAATCGACGCTTCCCGGCATTGATCCAACCACCAAACTATCGATAGCCAATAGCATTTGGTATAAAAACGGATTTGAGGTAAAAGCCGATTTCCTGAAAAGAAACACCGACTATTTCAATGCGTATGTCAAAAGTCTGGACTTTAGTAAATCATGGGCCAAAGACACCATCAATAACTGGTGCGACAAACACACCAACCATCTGATACCAACGATTCTTGAATCCATTCCTTCGGATGCGGTGATGTATTTGACCAATGCAGTGTACTTTAAAGGTATCTGGCGAAATAAATTCGACAAAAAAGAAACTACTGCCAGCACATTCACCACCGAGCTTAACACACAGTCGGCCATCAATATGATGTACCAAAAAGACACCTTTGCGTATGCTGCCGACGACAATGCGCAATATGTAGATTTGCCCTACGGAAATAAAGCATTTAGTATGACCATTGTTTTGCCGGCGATCGGGAAATCGACAGCCGATATTCTCAGCAAGCTAACGGCAGAAAGCTGGAATACAACTCTCTATTCGCTACACACCCGCGAAATTATGCTCTATCTGCCACGCTTTAAGGTGGAAAATAAGTTTCAGCTAAAAAATACGCTGGCAGCCATGGGAATGCCCAAAGCGTTTACAGAAGCAGCTGACTTTAGCGGAATATCCAACGAACGAATCATGATTTCGGATGTCGTACACAAAACCTATATCACGGTAGATGAAGATGGAACCGAGGCAGCAGCCGTAACCAATATTGGTATGGTAACCACCTCGATGCCCGACTATCCGATCGTCAACGTTAATCGTCCATTTCTGATGGTCATTCGCGAAAAAAGTACCGGAGTCATTCTCTTTATCGGAAAAATGGGCGCCATCAGCAAATACTAAAAATACTATCCAACATGAAACGATTCAGCTACCTTCTGGGCTTACTGGGCATAGTGCTTAGCAGCTGCAGCAATTATGTGACGCAAACCGTTACCTACAAAATAAACGAACCAGTGTTTATGCCTGCCGAAACCTTCCGCAGTTCGGTGAAAGTAACCGCAACAGCACACAAAATTTCCAAATTGGGAAAAATGTGTTTCTACAACGATTACCTCTATATTTCGGAACCCGACAAGGGCATACACATCATCGACAACCGCAACCCACAACAACCGGCTATCGTTGGGTTTATCGAGCTAATGGGCAATGCCGAACTGGCCATCCGCGAAGGAAAACTGTACGCCGATTCGTACATCGACCTGGTATGGTTCGATATCAGCAATCCGGCAAGTCCTACCCTTTCGGGTCGTCTCGATTCGATCTTCACCACCGCTTTGCCTCCTACCGAAAACACCTATGGCATCGACTACCTGCAATGCTACGGAGCGACAAAAGACAAAGGAATCGTGGTAGGCTGGAAACTGACTGAGCGCACCGAAGAAGTACAGAAATACACCGGCGGCTGGTGGGGAGGCGGAGGCATGATCGACGATGTTGCTTATTCGGGCGAAACCAGCAACGGCGGCACCAAAAGCTCCACCGGCATCAATGGGTCTATGTCGAAGTTCGCCCTCCACGGCAACTATTTGTACTCGGTACTCAACAATAGCATCACTATTTTCGACCTATCAGGTAGCCAACCGAAAAAAGCGGCTGAGAATACCTATGCCTGGTGGAATGTTGAAACCGTTTTCGGATACAAAGACAATTTGTTTTTGGGAACGCCTACTGGCATGGTGATCTATTCGATCGCCGATCCGCTAAAACCCACCTATGCATCATCGGTGCAACATGTGTTCGGATGCGACCCGGTAGTGGTCGACAACGATCTGGCCTACGTAACCGTACATTCCGAAGCTAACCGCTGCGGACAAACTGCCAACGAACTGATGGTAATAGATGTAAAAGATGTGACACAGCCCAAAACACTGGCCACTTACGCCATGACGCAACCCAAAGGATTGGGCATCGATAGCAGCAAACTATTTTTGTGTGACGACGGACTGAAAATTTTCAAAATCGCTACTCCTGAAACATTATTGGCCAACAAAATAGCCCAATTCAAAGACATGAACGGCTATGACGTGATTGCCAACAACCATATTGTGATGATGATAGCCGACGACGGCATTTACCAATACGACTACAGCAACGAGAATCTGATCAATTACCTGAGTAAAATACCAATTGGTGAATAAAAAAAAACAGCCACAGAAAAGATATTCTGCAGCCGCGTAATTGGTATTTCACAAACGAATTAACCGTAAATCACATTACCGTTTTCGTCTTTGAATTGTTCAAAACTCTTGTTGTATTGTTCCATGGCCCGGTAGCTCATTGCCATGCTGGAGAATCCACCGTCGTGATACAGGTTTTGCATGGTTACTTTGCGGGTAAGGTCGCTAAACATTACCATACAATAGTCGGCACAATCTGCCGCAGTGGCATTGCCTAGTGGCGACATGCGTTCAGCAAAATCGAGCAGACCATCCATCCCTTTCACACCGCTACCGGCAGTGGTTGGAGTTGGCGATTGGGAAATAGTATTGACACGCACATTGTGTTCGCGACCATAGATATATCCGAAGCTGCGGGCAATCGATTCGAGCACCGATTTGGCATCAGCCATATCGTTGTAGCCAAATACTGTACGCTGTGCAGCCATATACGTTAAAGCGACAACAGATCCGCCATCGCTGATGGCACCCATCTTTTTCGCTACCTGAAGCATTTTATGAAACGAAATAGCAGAAATATCGAGCGTAGTATTCAACATATCGTAGTCCAGATCGTCGTAACGGCGCTTTTTGCGCACGTTAGGCGACATGCCGATAGAGTGAAGTACAAAATCGATTTTACCACCAAGAACTTCTATCGATTGTTCGAAAACCGTTTGCAAATCTTCCACACTGGTGGCGTCAGCCGGTATCAACTTTGCATTCAGCTTTTCGGCCAATGCATTAGTCGTTCCCATACGTACTGCCAGCGGCGTATTCGAGAGGGTGATAATGGCACCTTCTTCCACTGCGCGCTCGGCTACTTTCCAGGCGATGGACATATCGTTCAACGCTCCGAAAACAATTCCTCGTTTACCTTTTAATAATCCGTATCCCATTTTATTTGTATTAAATAGTTCTTCTGACAAACAACAACTTACTGCCCGCAGAAGGACTGGATTTTGGCACAAAGATACAAAAAATGCGCAATGACCACTCATTTAAAGTAACTGAAATTTCACCAAACATTCTAAAACACATTTCTATGAATAGAATTAAAACCTTTATCTCGTTCTGCATCATAGCAACATCCTCAGTCGCTTTTGTTGCATTATTCTCGTCCTGTAGCTCAGAGAATATCCTGTTTACCGAACAGGTTTTGTTTGAAGTTCATTACACCAACTACGCCTGGGGATACACCGAGAATGGATATCTGATCGACTCAACAGGCACCATCCATTCATTTGACCTGAGTAAAAAAACGTATAAATGGAACTACAAAGACGACAATGGTTATATCAGCAAGGATGGAATGCGCAACAATCTGCTGCATTGCGACTCGGTGGTAGGAAAAGTCGCTGCCGATTCATTGCAATATTTTCGGGACAAAATAAACGGAGCTGCCACTGGCAAAATATCTGACCCTGTTGGAGCGATGGCCGATTTTGGCCAAATTCGCTACTCGGCCTATATCTACAACCGAAATCAGCAACGGTACAAAGAAGTACTCATACAACTGTATGGCGACATGATGAGCGACAATAACTCTGCTGAAGCCAAACATCTGTATGAGTGGTTAGTGAGATCTACAAAGCGAAGATAAAAACAACTGCCAACACTACACCGGCGAACATCCACACGAAGTCGGATCTTTGCGTTTATGATCCGGTAAGTGACTATTGATTTCGTTTTTCAAATCACAGCCATGGCAGTCGCCACAGCCTGAAGTATCTTTCTTCTTCAGGCTTTTTATCACTGCATATACCGAATAAAGCAGTACCGCAGCTATAATTATATAAACAAGAATTGTCTGATTCATATTCTAAATGTTAGTTTCAATGTATTCCGCTAAAGAAATCGGTATATCAAAACAGACTCCCGATCTGATATACAGCAAAGGCCACTACCCAGGCAATAACGGTAGTATAAACCATGGTAAACACGGCCCATCCCCAGCTCGACTCCTTGCGAATAGCAGCAATCACTGCCACACAAGGGAAATAAATAAGGATAAACAGCATGAAGCCAAAGCTTACCAGCGGTGTAAACACCTTTTGCCCTTGTAAAACACCCGAACTATGAGTTTGTTTTACCAATTCATCTTTTAGGGTGCGGGAGTTTTCATCGGCCTCTTTATCGGCCTGATAAAGAATCCCCATTGAGCTGACCACAATTTCTTTAGCAGCCAGACCAGTGATGATACTTACGCCCATTTTCCAATCGTAACCCAGCGGACGAATGACTGGTTCAATCGCATGCCCCAACTGTCCGATATAGGATTTTTCCTGACGTTCTGATTCTTTGTCAATTTCGAGCAGGTTCACTTGTTTGTCTTTGGTTTCCTGAGTTAGTTGAGCATTGGCCTGCACAGCTGCAATCTGCTCATCGTATTTGCTGCCACCCTGCACATCACGAGGAAAATAACCCAACGCCCAAATAAGAATGGAGGCCAGCAAAATCACATTTCCCATCTTTTTCAGATATTGTTGTCCTTTGTGCCACATGTGCAAACTGGTATTGCGCAGCGTAGGAATACGATAAGGCGGCAATTCCATCACAAAAGGAACTTCTTTCTTCGCAAAAGCTACCCGTTTCATCACCAAAGCTGTAGTAATGGCCAGCAAAATGCCCGTAAAATAGATTGTAAACAGCACCAATCCCTGATTTTCGGGAAAAATAGCCGAAATCAACAACACGTAAACCGGCAATCGGGCACTGCAAGACATAAACGGAGTGATAATCATCGTCAGGATACGGTCTTTTTTATTGTCGAGCGTACGGGTAGCCATAATGGCAGGCACATTACACCCAAAACCCATCACCAGCGGAATAAAGGATTTGCCGTGAAGTCCGATTTTGTGCATCAGTTTATCCATAATAAACGATGCACGAGCCATATAACCCGTATCTTCCATCAATGAAATAAAGAAGAACAAAATCAGGATGTTCGGCAGAAAAATAATCACGCCCCCTACTCCACCGATAATGCCATCCACTACCAAATCGCGGACTGCACCTTCGGGCATGGTGTTTTGCAACCAGTCGCTGAGCATCCCCACACCAGCATCAATCCACTCCATCGGATAACTTCCCAACGTAAAAGTCGCTTGAAACATCAGCCACATCAGGAAGAAAAAGATCGGAAATCCCCAAACCCGATGCGTCAGCAGGTCGTCCAGTTCCCGTTTCAGTTTGTAGCGATCTACCTTTGGCTCGCGATACGTTTCCTTCAGCGCACCATCAATAAAGCCATATTTGGCATCGGTAATGATCGTTTCCGATCGTTCGCCATATTCTTTTTCGAGCTCCGCAATGGTTTTTTCGGCAGTGGATTTTATTTCTGAATAGTTGCTGTAATGCTCCAATTCTTTCAGCGTCGTTTTATCCGTTTCGAGCAGTTTCACCGCCACATAGCGCGACGATAATTTGTCGGTAATTTTCGGATCTTTCCAAATGGAGTCCTGAATGCGGCGGATGGAATTTTCGATCAAAGAGCCATAATTGATATGAATGTGGCGCACACTCGGGTCTCGGTCTTCGTACACCTCAATCAGCTTCGCAAACAAATCATCGATCCCCACTCCTTTGGATGCCACTGTAGGCACAATCGGAATCCCAATCATTTCGCCCAGCGTTTTATGGTCGAATCGCACCCCTTTTTTATCCAACTCGTCATACATGTTCAGCGCTATCACCACTTTAATGTCCATATCAATGAGCTGAGTGGTGAGGAACATATTGCGCTTCAGGTTCGAAGCATCCAGTACGTTGATGACGATATCCGGGCGTTTTTGCTGAATATGCGTTCTCACGTACAATTCTTCGGGCGAATATTCGGTGATTGAATAGGTTCCCGGGAGGTCGAAAATCTGAAAAGTATAGCCATTCTTCTTCATCGAGGCTTCCTTGGCATCCACCGTCACGCCGCTGTAGTTGCCTACCCGCTCGTGCGAGCCCGATGCAAAATTAAACAAGGTCGTTTTGCCGCAATTCGGATTACCTACCAGCGCCACATTGATTACCTTGCCCTTTTCGATAGCCGATGTTTTCAATGTATGGTCATCAATGGTACCTTCAAATTTCACTCCCACCATTTCAGCAGCCTCTTCTACCGACACCACTTCCACCATCTCAGCTTCACTTCGGCGCAAGGATACTTTATAGCCCATAATCTGGTATTCTACAGGATCCTGAAGCGGTGCATTTTTAATCACCACCACCTTTTCGCCCTTCACAAAACCCATCTCAGTGATGCGCTTGCGAAACGAGCCATGCCCCAGTACTTTGGTTATTATCGCCTCATCACCTGTGGCTACTTCCGAAAGATATTTTACTTCTGTATTTGCCATTATCCGACAATTATTATATGAATTTATCCCTTAAAACTCCACCTGAAATCTCAACATACCCACCAATGCATTCGACAATTTCTTATCCGTACCGGCAGGATTAATTACATATTGCAAATCAGGTTTTATATGCATATATTTATTTAGCTGAAAATCGTATACCATCTCGATAGCCGTTTCGCTGCCAATATCATTACCATCAATTTTGGCATAAGCTAATGCCAATCCACACACATCATCGGGCCGATCATCAAACAAACCCTTATAATTTAGTCCTAATCCGTAGTAATGATTATGTGAGTTGATTTTTTTTGGACTGATCCCAATTTGCCCAAACAAAGACAGTTTATCTGTAATCGATTGATCAACCACAGCATATGCTCCGCGGTTATATTGTTTTATACTGAAAGAATCGCAATGTTCATGATAGTAAATACCCAGCTTATAGGATCCCGCTCTATCAGCAACCAACCCTTTATTAAACTGGAACTCCGTCACCACAAAGCATCCCTGACTCTTATTTAGCTGCCAATGAATGTTATACGGATTCGAGGCATAGTCATCTGGTGTTCCATCAAATACGGCTGTCTGCCACAAAAAAGATTCAGACACATTCCATTTCAGATTAAGCCCCAGAGCCGTCAACGGAAAAATTGGTGAAGAAATATTTTCGGAAATACTGGAATGAATCCCAAAGGAACTGTTATTAAACAGGCCTCCATTATCACTTACAGCAAAGTCTGAATTCAAATCCTGCAACCCAACCGTAACATCCACCTTCCCGATACTTTGTTTATACCAAAGTTCATACATAAATGTAAGATTGCCAGCTTCAATATTCGAAACCCACTGAAAATCGCCCACATAATCACGTGTTGGCATACCTCCGTGCGTATTGCACACATTAATTCGAGCTAATCCTCCTTTCCACCAACCAGCTACAGCCGGATCAAAATCAGCAGCAATATTGGCAAGCCCCAGATAAGTAGTACCCCGCTTGATACCACCTGAAAAGTTACTTACTACGTCACCGATATACGACGCACTAAACGAGAAT
>JBJOOU010000100.1:0-12573 GCA_046051105.1 Bacteroidota bacterium | reverse complement strand
GGTAAATTGTCGGCTTTCCCGAATGTGGAAGTGCGTACCGGATGCAAAGTGAGCCATATAACGAAAGATACGGTGCTGGTGAACGGCGAATCGATTGGTTATAAGATTTTGGTGGGGGCAGATGGTTCTAATTCTACTGTTCGCAGATATTTGCAATTACGGACAAAAGAAGTCGGTGTTGCGGTGCAATACATCATTCCCACCGATAAATACAAAGAGATGGAACTGCACTTCGGTAGCCGGAGGTTTGGTATCTGGTATGCCTGGATTTTTCCTCACAAAGGTTATGTGTCGGTGGGCTGCGGCACCAATCCTTCTGTGATGTCGGCGGGTGTGATGAAAAAGAATTTTAATCGATGGCTGGCAAAAAGGGGTATTGATGTGTCGGAAGCTATCTTTGAAGGATTCCCGATTATGTACGATTATCAGGGTTATCAGTTTGATAATATCTTTTTGGTGGGCGATGCGGCCGGATTTGTTTCGGGCTTCACGGGCGAAGGTATTTATCAGGCCATGGTAACCGGCGAGGAGGTAGGCAAACTGATTCATGATCCTACTTATCAACCCCAGAAAATGGATCGTATTTTCCGAATTATGCGATCGCACAATCGTATTATTGATATGTTGGTGAAAGCTGGCTGGTACCGCGATTTGCTTTTTGCGGCCGGAATGCTGCTGTTCTCGTTTGAGAAATTCAAACAGAAAATGATCCGGGTTTTGGGATAATGACAGATACGTTTCTTTAATTTATATGAGAATTTCAATAATAAAATACCTGATAATATCGCTGGTTGCTCTGCTACTATACAGCTGTAGTGCTTCCCGAATGGCCGAAAAACGATATCGGGATGGGGTGTATAATGCGCTGGGGCTGGAACGGCAGCGAAAAGATAATTTCAGTTTGTACAAAGAAGTTGCTTCGTGGCTGGGTACTCCGCATCGTGACGGTGGTTTGTCGCGCAATGGAATTGATTGCTCCGGACTTGTATTCAATGTGTATAAGTCAGTGTATCATAAAACTCTGGAACGAAATTCGGCAGCTCAGTATAAAAATAATTGCGACAGGATAGGGAAATGGCGGTTGCGCGAAGGCGATCTGGTGTTTTTCAATACCACTTTGCGTGGAAGCCGGATCAATCATGTGGGCATTTACCTGAAAGATCATAAGTTTATTCATACTTCCACATCGCGGGGTGTAATGGTCAGTAGTTTGGACGAAGATTTTTTTCAAAAGGCCTGGGTGTGTGGCGGACGCGTAAAATATTATAAATAAATACATTCATCAAATAGAAAATTCTCATGAAAAAATTCATTGAAAACCTGAAAGGTATCGCCCTCGACAAAAATTTTGGAGCTAAAGTGCCCGTGCAAAGTCCTAATGCCGCTATTTTGTTCCTTGTGGTGCTGATGTCGATTCTTGGATCGGCCTATCTGATAAAAGGAAATATTGGAATTTACAATGCAGTGAAAGAGTTTAGAGCGTATATGACCACTGATTTTCCTGATTTTGAGTTGAAAGATGGTGTGTTCACCTGTAGTGTTGACACGGTGTACAAAAAAGTAAATGATAATGGAGCGATTATTATCGACACCCACGGACATTCGGATTTACAGTCGTTAAATGACTATGAAGAGGGAATGGTGGTGACGAGTTCTCAACTTCTTTTGAAACAAAAGTCGGGTGAAATAAAGGGCTACGAGTTTAAAAACATAAAGCTCAACTTTGATAAAGAAAAGCTGTTGAATTTTACCGGAAGTTTGTTGATTCCCATAATCGTTATTTTCTTCCTTTTGGGGCTGGTTTTTGTATTTCTGAGTAAAATGATCGGAGTGCTTGTATTATCAATACTCGCGTTAATTATCAATGCGATAGTGAAGGGGACAAATAAGTTCGACACTTTGTTTCGCATAAGTATTTATGCCATTGCCTATCCGACGATATTTGATTATTTGCTTGATATTGCAGGTGTAGAAACACCCGGATTCAAATTTATCTATTATGGAATTGCCGTAATGTTCCTGACTAAGTTGATATTAAGTACTGTAAATGGAAACGATGAAACAGCGATTGTAGAATAAAATAGTCGTAGTGCAAAATAAATAGTTCCGGCAATCTTCCATGTATTTAACATGAAGGTTGCCGGAGCTGCTTTTAATTCTTCCATAACTGTGAGACGGTCGCCAGCGGCTCCGGCAACCTTCCCACGATTGTGGAAGAGTTGCCAGCACCGCATTTAATTCTCCCACAACTGTGGGACGGTTGCCAGCAGCTCCGGCGACTCTCCCACGATTGTGGAAGAGTTGCCAGCGCCGCATTTAATTCTCACATAACTGTGGGAAGGTTACCAGCGGCTCTGGCGACTTTATTGGGGTTTATGGTGAGAGAGTTGCCAAAAAATATTTTTATTCTCCGATAATCGTGAGAAGGTTGCCAAAAAAAATCGGCAAGCTTTCAATCGATTTTGAAAGCTTGCCGAAACGTATTGTTAGTTATCAGCAGGACACAATTAACTTATCTCCACACCCAAACCTGAGCCGGCGAAAACAAATCCCCTCCTACCAATTTAGTGGTACCCTTGGGTAAATCAAGCGCTACGTTAGATGATGAGTAGTTGCATGCAATCCAGAATCCATCGCGCCAGTTGATCATTACGCCTTCGGGAAGCTCCTGTACTGCCACACCATTGGTTTCGAATACTTTTTTCAATACAGCTTGTTCCAGTTTGCCATTGTCGGTGTCGGTGCCAATGTAGGTAACGGTTCCTTTGCCCAGTTTGCGGTTGCTTACGGTAGGTAAGCCGGCATAAAACTGGTCGGCAAAATTAGCCCACACCTCTGTTCCTTTGGCTGGTTCCAGCATATCGCCCCAATTATTCCAGCTATATTCCTTGCCGGCCATCGTTACTTTGGCAGTTTTGTTGCCACCCAGCATGTCGTTCATCACTATTTTAGCACCAATCAAATTGCTGATAGAACAAGCCCATTCTCCTTCGGGGAAATGTCCGTTGCGGTCTTTCAGCCCTGTGCGTACAGTCACAATCAGGTGTCCGCCATTTTCGGCATATTTCGTCCATTTATCTACCAATGCTTTGTCCACCATCTGGCAGGCTGGTATTACTACGAATGGATAAGCCGATAGATCTTTATCTTCGCTCACAATTTCTACAGGAGCGGTGAGCAGTTTCAGTGCATTGTAATATTTGGCAATGTGTGCCCGCTCGTTCCACTGGAAAGTTTGCGGCTGAAGGGTAGTTTCCCACACATTATCCATATTATACACCATAGCCGTTTTGCGGGCTGCATATTCCTTCGGCATGGCTGCGTTGGGTTTGTACTGTTTGCGAAGTTCGCGGATTTCGCTCATAAACTGGCTGTATTGTTTACCACCGTTGAGGGGAGTTACGCCATCGGTGCCCACCATACCGTAGTGAAATTGCTCGCCACCATAGGCCGGTTGACGAAAACGATAGGAACAAATAAAATCCAATCCACCTGCAAAAGCATTCCACAGCCACATGCGTACGGCACCGGGGTAGGGCTGAGGGTTGTACGAGCCCCAGTTTACCTGACCGGGTTGTAGTTCCATCACACCGGTTACGCCTTTTAGCGAACGGAAGAAATCATTGGCAAATGATATGCGCCACGGATCGCCCAATCGGAAACCCTGATCGCCCACACCTTCGGTATAGCCAGCCACGGGATAAACGGTATAGCTGATAAAATCCAGATTTTTGCTGCGCCATGGATCCACGTCGGTATGTCCGTTCATAAAGTTGGTGGTTACAAACTGGTTTTTGCCTACATTTTCCTTGATGGCTTTGTTTTGTAGTTCAATAAAAGCGGCACATTCATCGGCATTGAAGCGCTTCATGTCCAGTTGCGACGTTGGACTGGCTACTCCTGATATCAATCGGCCTTCGTTGGGCATCTCGATTTGTTCAAAATCGGTGTACACCCCCGACCAGAAAGCGGTTCCCCAGGCGGCGTTTAGTTTGTCGATCGTTTGATATTTGTTTTTTAGCCAATTGCGGAAACTGGCTTGGGCTGCCGGGTTATAATCCAACGAACCATAGTGCGAAGGTTCGTTATCGATTTGCCAGCCCCAAATGCGGGAGTCGTTGGCATAATGTTTGGCCATCGCTTCCACAATCTTACGCGTCAGTTCCTGGTATTTTGGACTCGACCACGAATAATGCTCGCGGGTGCCGTGCATGGCTGTTTGTCCGTTAGGCAGTTGCACCAGTACTTCGGGATATTTGCGGGTAAGCCATACAGGAGGAGTGGCCGATGGAGTACACATGATCACTTTCATGTGATGCTTAGCGGCCAGTTCCACTGCTTTGTCCAACCAGCCAAAGTCGTATTTCCCTTCGGTGGGTTCCAGTTGTGCCCAGGCAAATTCGGCAAAGTGGGTAAATTCGAACCCCATTTTTTCCATGTTTGCAAAGTCTCGTTCCCATTGTTCCGGATTCCAGGCTTCGGGATAATAGTAAACGCCGGTTTCGATGAGTTTTTCGGGTTTGAAAAACTGCTTTTGCCCAAACGAAAACGTACTGCAGGCGGTCAGTAGAAAAAGAGCAATTTTCTTCATGTTTATTTCTGATTAAGAATGATAGAATGGTAAGAGCATCAAAGTTATTCATTCTAATGGATAAACTATGGTTTGATGCATCTCAAAAAGGAGGAATTTGATGTCGATTTGTTGTCGAAGGTAACAGTTTAAAAAACAAAATAGGCGTTACAATCACTGCAACACCTATTCTTCTCTACTCTTCTAATTACTAATCAATCCTATTTTTGCAATAGAATGGGGTATCAGGTTTGTTATTTGACAAACTTGAAAATATTGTTACCAGCATTTACAAGATAAATACCGTTTCTTAGTTTTAGTTCTACTGTTGAAGCGGTTGCTACTCCTGATGCAACTGTCGATCCAAGCATATTGTATACTGTGTATCTTTCTCCTGTTTTCAAACCATCAATAACTAAGTTCTGATTTTGAGAATACACTTTTACTGAGGTGGCTGTCTGATTCAATGATGTAATACTTGTTACAGGCTCAAACTGATAGCAGAACCGGAATCTGTTTGCCGCAGCACTTGTATTCGTAAATTTACCACAGGATGTGCTTGAATTCCAAGAATCAACTTCTAAAGCTTTACTACTTGAGTTTACAATGTAATACAAGAAATATGTATCACTTGATGCTGCTATTAGGCTTGATTGACTTGTGCCTTCAGGCAGGGTAAAGTCAGCTGCAGTCGTTGAAAGAGTCATTCCGTTGAGATATTTACCAGAGGCAATATTTACTAAATTGTAAACTCCAGTAGATGTTTCGTTGATCTGCCAGTTGGAATTAACTACAACAGATGCACCAACTGCTGCATATTTCAATGAGTCATTGGCATCAGCATATAAGATCATTTTGTTTGTTCCACCGTCGCCATTATCTACACCATAAGTGTAAATCTTATAATAAGAACTAACTGGAGCTACACGTGGAGCTGCATTGAAAGTAGCAAGTGCTGTAGTGAGTGCAGTCTGAGCCGAAGTTAACTGACTTGCTGTTGTTGAGTTAGCAAGTGCATCAGTAGCTGTAGTTTTAGCAGTAGTAAGAGCACCTACAGTTGCTGTTGGAAACATTAAAAAACGATCGTCACCGATTCTTGGCGTTACAGCAGTAAGTCGACTTGTTACAGTTGTTATTTGTGTCTCAAGGTTGCTGTAAGCCGGTAAATCTGTTGTAAATTGTGTATAGGCTGTTTGGAGTGCTGTTTTAGCCGTTGTAATATCGGTGGTGCTACTCATAGTGGTTCGTGCCGTTGCTGCATTAGTTAATGCGGTGTTTAATGTTGCTTTGATAGTTGTGAAGAATGTTGCTGTCCGAACTTCTGCATTGTAAGCTGTTTGTACAGTTGTAATATAGGTCAGGAAGTCGTTATATGGTACAATATTGCTGGAAAAACTGGTCTGTGCAGATGTAATATTGCTTATAGCAGTTGTTGCTTCTGTTATGGTGGCAGCACTGTTATCAATCACAGCTTGTGCAGCTGAAACACTTGATTGTAATGGCGATTTTGTACTTATAATAAATGGATTTGAGTCTGTAACTGTCGCTAAAAGTGTATTCGAGGCTGTGATTTGTTCTGCAAGGCTTGATTTGAGACCTGCTACAGAAAGAGCTTTAAGATCAATGGTTTTTGTAAGTGTAGTGGAGCCATAAACAGCCTGTACGGTGATGGTTGCATCGGCAGAAATACTTCCTGCAGTAAGAGTGGCTGTTTGAAAGTTAGTTGCATTACGTGTGATCGAAACAAGTGCTTTATCTGCTGTTGACAAAGTTCCATAATCAGATATGCTCCATTGAATATCCAAATCAGGTTGAGCAATAGTTAGATCTTGTGACATTGCAGTCGTAAAGGATGTAACATTAAAATCAGTCGTAACGTTATTTCCAGAAAGGGTCTGTAAAGAACTAGCACCAGCTAGTGATTTTATGTTATCGGCAACTAGCTGGCCAATGGTTGTGTTGTCAAGACCGCCGGCTACATAACCTCTGTTTCCATATACATATAATGTTGATACATCAGTACCAGCAGGCAAATCAAGGTTTGTTGCTGAGTAACTAGTACTATTATAAGTCATTGTCATTTTTACAACTTTCTTATTTGTAATATCCAAGATGAACTCAATATCTGCCCATTTACCTCTTGCACCCAATGCCATACTTGTATTTGTAACTCCTGTGCAGAATAGTGCATTAGAAGTATTTGCATATCCTCCAAACATAAAAACATCAGAGCCGGATGAATTTCTTAGGTAATACCCTGTTCCCATATATGGAGAGTAAGAACTACCTCCAGTTGAAGTGTAAAAGGATGTTTTACCATATACGTAGCCAGTTAGGGCGTTTGTGAAGGTTTTCGTCCATGTTCTAGAGCCACTTGCAGATACTTCAGTAAGCGCACTTACATTATTTACGGTGAAACCTAAAAAGTTTCCGGATGCACTACCATAATTGTAGGACGATGCATTTTGAATATTTACATACAAAGAAGTGCTGGGAGTCCATCCTGAAAAACTAGCAGTGCCAGCAGTTTTCATATCGGCTCCTAGTGTGTAACTATCAAAAGCTTCAGCATTAAACCATGCAGTTGAAGTTTTAATTCCTGCAAATGCAGTTGCAGTTATCAGTAGTGATAAAATTAATGGAGTAATTTTCCTCATAAGTAAATAGATTTGTTTGTAACTAGATTTGATTTTATGGCTGCAAATTAACTCCAATATCCTTCCAACCACAATGGAATTTTATTCGGATGTATAGATAATTATTCAGACATGACTGATCGGAGTTATTTTATCTCCACAAAAAAAGGTTCAGCAGTTATTTTGCTGAACCTTTGGTGTATGGTGTAGATAATTTATTGTTGTGAATTCAAATACTTGGATGGAGAGCATCCAAACTGTGCTTTAAAGCATTTACTGAAGTAAAACGGATCGTTAATTCCCACCATATATGATACTTCAGACACATTGTATTTGTACGTTTTTAGCAATTCGGCGGCTTTCATCATTCGTCGGAACCGTATAAACTCATTAGGAGAGTAGCCCGTCAGATATTTTATCTTTTTAAAGAACAGTGTTCTGCCCGTATTAGTCATTTGTGCAAAATCGTCCACCGAAAATTCGGGGTCGGTAAGGTGTTTTTCCAACAATTCTTCCACCAATTTGAGGAATTGACTGTCTCTATCGGGCAGATCCTCCTGAATTTGCTCTGATGTTTGTACTACTTCATCCGAAGAAATGTGCTCAGTACTGGCATAATGCTTATGTAGTAACTCCCGTTTTTCAATCAACTTATTGATTTGTAGCATCAGGTGCGACATACTAAAGGGCTTACTGATATAAGCTTCGGCACCAGCCTGTATGCCTTCGGTGTTGTGTTCGTCCGAAATATAAGCTGTAAGTAGAATGACGGGGATGTGACATGTCGCAAAATCATCTTTCAGCTTTCGTGTGAGTTCAAATCCATTCATGCCGGGCATCATCACGTCGCAGATAATCAGATCCGGATCATTTTCCATGCTCTTCTGTATGCCTATGGTGCCGTCTTCGGCTGTCATTACTTCAAAATATGGATTTAGTTTGTCTGTCAGGAACTCACGAATGTCGTCATTGTCATCAATCACCAGAATTTTGTATTTTTTCCCGGCAATGGGAGCATTCGGAAGTAGATTTAATAAGTTGTCATGGTTGTTCTGGTCGATAAAATCCGATAAATTATACACCTCCTGTTTGTTGTCTTTGGATACAATTACCTGTTCATTTACAAAGTCATCGGCAATATAAACCTTCTCTTCCAATGGTAGTTTGACTGAGAAAACAGAACCGCCTCCTTCATTTTCTTTGAAGCTGACTGTTCCCTTATGTAGCAGTGTGAATTCATTGACCAGTGATAGTCCAACTCCTGTGCCGTTCGACGAAAAATTGATTTGCATAAAGCGGCTGAATAGCAGGTTCTGTTTCTCGGCAGGTACGCCAATTCCGTTGTCTCTTACCGAAATGCGCAACATTTGTTGGTTGCTGTCGGTATCTACTACCAATGAAATTTTACCACCTCGAGGAGTGAATTTAAATGCATTCGAAAGCAGATTAAATACAATTTTGTCCACCTTGTTGCGATCCAGGTACACAGGTATCGAGTCGATGGATTTAATGAATTTGTATTCGATATTCATCTTTGCTGCTACGTTACTGAAGCTGCTGAAAATATCCTGCAAAAAGATGACTGCATCGGTCTTTTGTAAGTTCAGCTTTTGTTTGTTGTTCTGAAGCTTGCGGAACTCCATCAACTGATCAATCAGTCTGAGCAGGTGATTGGTGTTTTTATCCAAATCTCCGATCAAATGTTGCATTGGGTCATTCATCTTGCTCTTAAGCTCGTTCAGTGTATCCACACTTCCTTTGATAAGTGTAAGCGGTGTGCGGAATTCGTGACTGATATTGGTGAAAAAACGTAGTTTGTAATCAGTCAGCTGGCGTTCTACTTTTACAGTATTGTTGAGTCGGTAGAATTTGATGATCAGATTGTACGCAAAATAGCCGGCTGCTCCCAATAGAATAAAATAGATCAATATTGCCCAGTTCGACTGCCAAAAAGGTGGAAGAATTTCAATTTCAATGGTGGTAATCTGATCGTCCCATACGCCCTCGCTATTCATCCCCTTCACCATAAATGTATAGGTGCCGGGAGGAACATTCCGATAGGTGGCCACACTGGATGGACCGGATAAGTTCCAGCGCTTTTCGTAATTTTCCAGCATGTACATGAACTGGTTGGATTTCGGGTCTCTGAAATTCAGATTCGAAAATTCAATATGGAATACCTTGTCGGATGCATGTAGTGTTACTTCTTTCGAATAAGTGATAGATTGCTCGATTTGTGCATCTTTTCCACTTATTTTAGCATCCTGGTCGAAGATAGAAAGCCCCGTAAGTATGACGTTGTTTTTTTCATGTCCTTCTGCTTTCAACTGATTGGGGTAAAATGAATAAAACCCGTTAAGGCTTCCCCAAAGCATTCTTCCATCTTTACATATATATCCGGCTGTTTCGGAGAAAATATTGGACGAAAAGTTGTCGGAAAAGCGGTAATACTGAAATAACTTTGTGCGCGGGTTGAACTTATGTAGTCCTGATTCGGTGCTGACCCACAAAAAACCGGCTCTGTCTTCCTGAATAGCCATAATATTGTCAGCTGCGATACCCTGCTTGTTGGTATACGATTCGAAGATACCATTGCCGCTGGGCGTTTCTCCCACAAACTTATTGATGCCACCGCCAGCCGTAGCTACCCAGATGTTACTTTTCGAGTCTTCGAAGATATACCTTACCTCAGGGTTGCTCAGGCAGTTTTTTGAGTCTACATCGAAGGTGTAATATTTGTAATCTTTCGGATTTTTGAGCAATCGATCGGGGTTGAAGCGAATAACTCCATTGGTAGTCGCTACCCACATGTCGCCTTTCCGGTCCTGGAAAATGTAGCGGGTAAACTTTATCCACATATCGTCATTGAAAAATACACGGAATCCTTCGGTACCTTCAGGCGTTGTTTTTACGCAGATACCGCCGCCGAAAGTGGCCACCCACAATCTGCCTTTTTTGTCTTTCAATAACGAAAAGACTGTATTATTACTCAAGCAGCCGGGTTTGCCGTTGTTGAAATATTTTTTAGCCGCCGATAGTTTTCCGCCGGGAAGTTCGATAATCCCATTGGGTTTGGTTGCCAGCCAAATAGTGCCAGCCTCATCCTGAAACATGTTGTAGACGTTTGATCCACTTGAGAAAACCGTTTTTTTAGTGCTTAATGCATGGTCGTAAACGTATAGATTTCCGGCTTTTGTAGATACCCAGATGTTGCCATTTTTGTCTTCGAGAAATGCTTTTACCACATTTACGTTTTTGTTGGCATTCTCAGCGTCGGGATATATTATTTGTACGTTTTGTTTCTTGAAAGACAGTTTGTTGACTCCCATACTTTCGGTGCCTACCCAGATGTTTTTGTTTTTATCCAGAATGACCGACAGAAGATAGTTGGAAGATAGTCCACCGCCATTTTTATCGTATATGTAATGGCTAATGCCTTCGGATTTAATGTTGTAGCAGAAGAGGCCATTGCCATAAGTCGATATCCATACATTTCCTGTTTTGTCGGCATAAAACTGATAGCGCTCTTCGTCAATCAACTGTAGGATAGAGGCCGGAATCAAATCCAGCTTGATAATTTTGTTTTTATGAGGGCTGAATAGCCACACTTTTCCTGTCAGGTTATAGATCCAGATGTTTTGTTGGTTGTCAATCTGAATGTTCGCATTCCCTCCAATGTGTTCATTGAGAAGAAAATCGGTGCTGATAACCTGTTTTTTGAAAGGATCTACAATATAAACTCCCTGTCCAAAGGTGGTGATTAATAGTTTGTTGTTGAAAACTGTTGATTTGTTGGCCGAGCTACCGAGAGGGAGCTTACATGAGAATTCCAGAGACTTTCTTTGTGCGTTGTAGCTGTAGATTTCTCCTTTGTCGGCAATAAAGAAAACCTGATTTTTTATTTCCAGTGCTTTTACAAACTTTCTATTGTTGAATACAGAGGTAGTTGTGTTGGTTGTTCTGTTGTAATTACTCAACCCTTTTTGAGTGAGTATCCATGTATTGCTGTGAGAATCCTCAAAAATATCATACACCACATCCGATTGGATTTTATTTTCGCGGGTTGTCCCGAAAAAGGTTGTAACAGGTTTGCGCTCCTCATCAAAAGCAATTCTTACGCATCCGTCGGTAGCGCTGCCCAACCAAATGTTGTTCTCTCTGTCCTGATAGTATAAGTTGTGCTTGATTTTTAAATCGCTTTTATGCTCAAAAAGAGCAATAAAATTTTCTGTTAATGGATCGTAGCAGTGCATCATGTCACTATAGGTCCTTACCCAGATATGGCCAAGGTTATCTTCGTGCACTTCTTTTATTTTTCCGCTCGATAGCGAGGTTGGGTTTACTGCATCGGGTATATAGCTTTTTATCCTCACGCCATCGTAACGGTTCAATCCGTTCAGGGTGCCGAACCATAGAAATCCGGTTTTATCCTGTAGCATGCAGCGTACAGTGTTGTGCGAAAGTCCATTGTTCGAGTTGATATTTTCTGCTGTCGGTTGGGTGTCGGCCATTACAAAGCCACAAATCAGGGTGAAAATGACAGTGAAAAATGAGGCTGATTTCTGAAACATATGAGGGTGATTAGAGTAGAGAGTTAAACAGTTATATTACACCTAATTTACTGCGAAAATAGAATCAATAAATTGATTTTTGATTGTCTTTAATGATATTTATTCATCCTGTATTTCTTGTTAATGTAAGGGAATTGTTGGTAATTGTCTGATTCGTAGTTGGATGTGTTTGCGGTTAAAATCCATAACCTGTATGGAATTTTATCCAATTGTACATTTATCCATTTTGGTTCATTGGCTTTAGTCGTTACTTTGTATACTGATAATTAAATTATATTCAACTGTACTGATACTCCGATTATTTCAGATTGATTTATTCGGATTAAAGATAAAAGAAAAACGCGAGTTAAATGATGAAAAAGGTATTTTTAAGCTTATTGGTGTTCATCTTTACAGGATTGAGCATGTTTGCTGGTTCGAAATCGGTCGCAAAGATTGATTTGAAAGGTAAATGGGCCTTTGAAATGGATGAATCTGATAAGGGGGTTGTAGAAAGATGGTATTTAAAACAATTGACCGACTCGATAAACCTGCCGGGTTCGATGGTGGAGAATAGTAAAGGTCATGACTTGTCATTAACTACTAAATTTACCGGAAGTATATACGATAGCTCCTGGTTTTTTAATCCTAAAATGGAAAAATATCGTAGGCTCGACAATCTGAAAATGCCTTTTTGGCTTACTCAGCAGAAACATTATATTGGTTTAGCCTGGTATCAAAAAGACATTATTATTCCAGCTAACTGGAAAAATAAGCATATTAGTCTGTTCCTCGAGCATCCTCATTTTATAACCCG
>JBJOOU010000099.1:0-31964 GCA_046051105.1 Bacteroidota bacterium | reverse complement strand
GCCATATCCTCTAGCTTCATACTCAATAATACGAACTTTGCCTGAAAAAGCAGCACGTACGGTGTCGCCTACATTTAGCCGAAGGTCAATGCCATAGTGAAACCGATATCTTCGCGGGCCAAAGTGAGAAGTTGGGCCGCCGGGTACAGGGACAATGAAATGTGAACAGTCAATTAAAACCGAGTCCGGCATTTCGTTGATGGAGATCTTGTATGGATTTACCCGCGCGCTGGTCCAAATGTTGTTGTAAATGTCGTCAGCCGGGAAGTTTTCCATTAAGTCGTCAGTCTGGTCGTTGAGCATTTGTTGGTAAATGTTGGTACTATCTTTTTTAGGGATAAGACTGTAGTTTATATGTTGACCAAAAACGCTAGCTACCATAAGTAGCAGGTTTGCAACCAATAAACTTGTTTTTTTACCAGAAATAATCATCGATATAGCTGTTTGTCTGTCTGTTAGAAATTAATGTTATGCCAATTCGTCTTCCGAATACAAAAACTCCAGGTAGGATTGTTTGTACTCAAAAATTTCCTCTTCTTTGAAAAAACGCATAATTTCGGCATCTGCCGTTTTGATAGAATCAGAAGTGTGAATTACATTCCACTGCATGCTCATGCTGAGGTCGCCTCTGATAGTACCCAGCGCGGCTTCGCGTCCGTTAGTGGCTCCGGCCAGGCGGTGAACTACATGAATTGCATCCATTCCTTTGAGGCAAATAACGATAACAGGGGTGGCTTTCATTGCATTTTTTACCCGTGGGAAAAATGGTTTGTCGGCTATGTGAGCATAATGTTCTTCTAAAATCTGATCGGTAAGCTGAATCATCTTTAATCCGCATACCTGTAGTCCCTTTTGTTCGAAACGGCGAACTACTTCCCCGATTAGACCACGCTGAATGGCTCCGGGTTTAATTATTACTAAGGTTTTTTCCATAAAAGTGTTTTGAATAGGCTTTTTCAATTTTAAAGTACTTCAAAAATAGCTAAATGCCCTGTGGGTACAAAGAATTTTCTATTTTCTTAACTTATAGAACCCCAATTTAAGGTATTCGTTTTCATTTTTCTTAATTGGGTGGCCAGCACTCTGTTGTCGGTTTTTTCGAGTTTAGGGTCTTCTTCCAGAATCTCCATGGCTGCGTTTCTGGCAATTTCCAGCATCTGTCCATCCTGGGCTAAGTTAGCTATTTTCAGCTCAAAAGGGGTTCCGCTTTGCTGTGTCCCATCCAGGTCACCAGGTCCGCGGAGTTGCAGGTCGGCTTCCGAAATTTCGAAGCCATCATTGGTGCGAACCATGATTTCCATGCGTTTTCGGGTGTCGCTGCCCAATTTGTAATCAGTTAATAAAATACAAAACGATTGTTCGGCTCCACGTCCAACTCTACCGCGCAATTGATGCAGCTGTGACAACCCAAATCGCTGTGCACTTTCGATCACCATCACCGATGCATTAGGCACATTTACGCCGACTTCGATGACCGTGGTGGCCACCATGATTTGCGTTTCGCCGGTTACGAATTTCTGCATCTGGTAGTCTTTTTCTGCCGGCTTTAGTTTGCCATGTACCATGCTTATTTTGTAGTCAGGAAATACCTCACGGATGTATTCATAGCCTTTTTCGAGGTTTTGTAGGTCCATTTTTTCCGACTCCTGAATAAGCGGATAAACGATATATGCCTGTCGGCCAGCATTTACCTGCTTGGCAATAAACTGGTTCAATCCTTGTCGTTTATTCTCGTAATAATGATAGGTTTGAATCGGTTTTCGTCCGGGTGGCAGTTCGTCGATGACAGAAACACTTAAATCTCCATAAAGCGTCATGGCCAGCGTGCGCGGAATGGGCGTGGCGGTCATTACCAATATATGCGGTGGATTGATATTTTTTTTCCAAAGTTTCGAACGTTGTTCTACGCCGAAACGATGCTGTTCGTCAATGACCACCATACCCAGATTCTTGAATTGAACTGTATCTTCAATCAGCGCATGAGTGCCAATCAGAATATTGAGTTCGCCATTTTGCAGCTTTTCATGTAGTTCAATGCGATCTTTCTTTTTCGTGGAGCCTGTGAGCAATGCAATGTTGACTCCCAGGTCTTTGATAAACTCGTTGAGACTGGCAAAATGCTGCGTAGCCAGGATTTCGGTAGGCGCCATGATGCAGGCCTGGAAGCCATTGTCCACCGCCATCAGCATCGCCATCAGTGCCACCAGCGTTTTTCCACTGCCCACGTCGCCCTGAAGCAGGCGGTTCATTTGCCTGCCCGAACCAACGTCGGTACGTATTTCACGCAAAACGCGCTTTTGAGCATTGGTCAGTTCGAAAGGCAGATAATCTTTGTAAAAGCTATTGAAAAAATGACCAATCTGCCCGAACACAAATCCGCGGTATTGCATGTCGCGCCAGCGGGTTTGCTGCAATATACTAAGCTGTATGTAAAATAGTTCTTCAAACTTTAGTCGCTGGCGGGCTTTTTTCAGGGCATCAGCATTTTTCGGGAAATGCACATTCACCAACGATTCGGTGAGATTCATCAATGCAAATTTCTTCAGCAAATAAGCGGGAAGCGTGTCTGGTATACCAGGTTTGATGGCTTGTACCAATGGGAAAATGATTTTCTGAAGGGTTTTCGAATTCAGAAAATTGGTCTTCATTTTTTCCGAAGTATTGTAAAATGGCTGAAGTCCCATTTGCTCGGCCGGGGGCATTTGCGAGAGCAATTCAATCTCAGGATGAACAATGTTGAACCGACCATTAAACGCATTAGGTTTTCCGAAAACAACATAATCGGTGCGGGGTTTTATTTTTTCGAGGATGAATTTTACTCCTTTGAACCACACCAGTTCGATGGTCGTTTTTCCGTCGGTAAAAATAGCGCTCAGCCGCTGCTGATGACCTTCGCCTACTTTTTCAAAGCGAATGATTTGTCCTTTTACCTGAATAAAAGGCATGTCTTCGGATATCTCGTGAAGGTAGTAAAACCGACTTCTGTCCACATATTTGTACGGAAAATGGCGCAACAAGTCATCGGCCGAACGGATGCCTAATTCCTTCGTCAGCAACTCGGCACGCTTGGGGCCCACGCCGGGTAGATACTTGATATCTTGTGAAAATATGTCCATTTAAGCAGAAAATACGTGTTTTATCCGGCTACATATTTGCCTCCGGGTACTTTGCGAAGCAAAAATACAAAGAGATAACAAATAACCAGAGCCGTAAGTGAAACCAGCGGAATGGAGATGGCCGGATAGGTAATTTTCCAGTAATATCCATTGTCGAACAATACGTTGAGGGCTATGACGTGTGCCAGATAAATGCCGTAACTATTGGTGCACACCTGATTTTGTACCCAAAGATAAGCGCGGTTGCTAATCTGTGAATCTTTGATCATCAGAAAGAGTGCAATAGCCTGAATGATGGTGTTGGGTTTTACGTAGCCATACATGCTCAGGTCTAATTTGCCTGTTTGCTGGGTGAAGTACCACGTAAATGAAGCACAGGAAATAACGCTCAGCACAAACACGCCAGCAGCCGACCAGCGAAATTTCCGATTGGATTCAGGGAGAGTAACCAGATAATAGCCCACCACCAGATAACCGGCATGTACGAACCAGCCAAGCAGTTTTCCGGGGAATGCTTCGAATGACCAACCGTATAAATTCATGCTCACTCCACGCGTTAAATAGCAAAAGATGGCCCAGATAATGATAAAATACAGCAGACTGTTGCGACTTGCTTTTTGTACCAATTTGGCTAAGTAGGGCACAAAAAGATAGAGCACCAATATCATGTAGAAATACCAAAAATGCTTGGAAATGCCGGTTTTGATGAATAAGTTGTATGCCCATTCGATAATGGGGATAAACTCATTCGGTTGTTTTTTTGCAGGAAGTTTTATCCAGAAATACACCCAGTAGAGTGCCATCCAGAATAGAAACGGAACAAAAACGCGTTGTAATCTTTTTTTGTAGAAATCGCCGATGTTATTGTATTGTCGGCCCAGCATGGTGGCGCCGGTGAGCATCAGAAAAATGGGCACAATGCCTCTTACAGCACTATCGATGATGTTGGCTATCCACCAAAATTCGTCGTTTTTGCCAAAATTCATTTTCAGTGCCGGGGTTGCCACATGAATGATAATTACCCCAAATGTCGCCCAGGCCCGAAGTGTATCGAAGTATTGTATCGTTGGTTTTCCCATAATTATCCGATCATTGCGTTAGCAACCCGCAGGTCAAATTCGGTTGTGATCTTGATGTTCTCGCGGTTGCCTTCCACCAGTTCTACTTTGTGTCCCAATGCTTCTACAACAGAAGCGTCGTCGGTGAAAAATGCGGAGAATTCCTGCTCATAAGCTTTTCGAAGAAGTGCTGCGTCGAAAATTTGTGGTGTTTGCACCAGTCGAAAAGCGCTGCGGTCGGCATGTTCGCTGCCTGCTCCCGTTATTCTGCGAATGCTGTCCACCAGTTCCACCACCGGAATGGCCGCTTTGTGCGAAAGTGCTGCATCGAAGCATCGTTGTATCGTATCGTGACTCACCAATGGGCGAACGCCATCATGAACGGCAATCAGCGCTTGAGTGTCGGTCACTGCGTCAATGCCATTTTTTACGGAATGAAAACGGGTAGTGCCGCCTTCTACTATCTGGTGATGGAGGGTGAAATCGTGTTTTTTGCAAAGTGCCTTCCAGAATTCGAACTGAATAGCAGGCAATACCAAAATCAGCTTCATTTCAGGATCATACGCATTAAAAACGTTGAGCGTATGCATCAGAATGGGCAGCCCGTTTATTTCAAGAAATTGTTTGGGGATATCAGCGTTCATCCTTTCGCCTTTGCCGCCGGCTACAATGATCGCTATTTTGGTTGTTTGCATGTTCGTGTGTTCTAAATAGATGAACAAAGATAATGAATTGTGATTAAAAAATTAATAATCAATGGTGGATAAATAGGTCGGCGAAAGGCGGCTACCGAACAAAAATGGGAAAGATGACCAAAATACCACAACAAATGTATAACTTTGCACGTTCAAAAACTTCTGAAAATGAATAGAAAAAATATTCTTCTTGCGCTTGCTTTCGTCCTGATACAGGGTGTGATAGCCACTGTGCAATGTCAGAATGCCCGACCGGCTACGATTATCGAAACTCTGTCAACTCCCGATTCGACGACCAATGCCACCGTGCGTATTTATCAGGATAAGCGTATTGAGCAATTGGTGTCGCAGAAAAAGAGTTCTTCTACTGCCAAACTAACTACTTCGGGCTTTCGTGTGCAGGTGTTCTCGAGCAATGTGCAGCGCACGGCCAAAAATGATGCATTCCGTGTGGAAAGCATGATACGTGAACAATTCCCGGATGTAGGCGTTTATGTGAACTACGTTTCGCCTTTCTGGAAGGTGCGCGTAGGCGATTTCAAAACCCAGGCTCAGGCTCAGGCCTTGAGAGCTCAATTAATAAGCAGTTTTCCTCAGTTGCGAACCGAAGCATATGTTGTTAGAGAACAGATACTTGTTTCGCCAGCTAAATAGACAAAATTTTTATGATGGATTTTAATATCAACCAACCTGTACCTTTTGATTCTGACAAAACCGAAAAAGTAGCCGATCTTTACAAACAAATTATAGAACTGTTGGGCGAGGATGTTGAACGTGAAGGGCTTGTGAAAACTCCCGAACGTGTGTCCAAGGCTATGCAATTTTTGATGCAGGGCTACGAGCAGGATCCGGAGCAGATTATCAAATCGGCTATGTTTACCGAAGATTACCGCCAAATGGTGATTGTAAAAGACATTGATTTTTACTCGATGTGCGAGCACCACATGTTGCCATTTTTCGGAAAAGCGCATGTGGCCTACATTCCCAATAAAAAGATTACCGGTTTGAGTAAGATTGCCCGTGTGGTAGAGGTGTTTGCCCGCCGTATGCAGGTGCAGGAACGTATGACTACACAGATCAAAGAATGTATTCAGAAAACGCTGAATCCAATGGGTGTGATGGTGATTATCGAAGCTCAGCACTTGTGTATGCAAATGCGTGGTGTACAAAAACAGCATTCTATTACTACTACTTCAGATTTCACCGGAGTGTTTGAGCAAGCAAAAACCCGCGAAGAATTTATCAATCTGATCAATAAATAATTCTTCCCCTCCAAAATATCATACTACGCTGTTCGGGATAACGAATTGTTTATTCCTGAACGCGTTGTACTGAATTTACTTCCTTGATTTTGATAATGTTTTTGCAGAGTACGTTGATGTCCTCCGTGTCGTGAACGTAGATGTAGAAGCGCCCCACGAAGATACCGGCATCTGTTTCGATATTGATGCGGCTAATATTAATGCCGTACCCTTCCGACACTACTTTCAGAATTTCGATCAGAACGCCTTTCTTGTCTATTCCTTTTATTTCCAGAATTTCGATGAACGACAGTGCTTTGTGTGTTGCCCAGTCGGCTGATACGAGGCGCTCGCCAAAGTTGCTTTTGAGCTTTGCAGCAACGGGGCATTGACGTTTATGCACCATAATCATGCGAGATTCATCGATGTATCCCAGTACATCATCGCCGGGTATCGGGTGGCAGCATTCGGCTAGCATGTAGGTTTTTCCCGCATTTTCTTCCGTCAGCTTGTAGGTTTTCTTTTTGTCAATTTTGGCTTCGGGGGCAGGCGATTTGCTATCCTTGTTGTCGCTGCTGACGAAAGGCATTTTCAGGTATTTTACAAATACATTCTGGCTTTTTTGTTTGAAAATATTCTTGTCAAACTCGTCAGTGTTGATATTTCCCTTACCAATTTGCAAATACAGTTCGTTGCGCTGCGTGATGCTAAAGTAATTCAGGATACGTACAATGTTTTCATTCTCAGCTTTGAGTCCGATTTCTTCCAGTGCTTTTTCCAGTTTTTTCTGGCCTTCGGCAATTTGCGATTTCTCTTCTTTCTTGAAAAGCGCTTTCAGCTTGGCTTTGGCGCGTGCAGTGGTCACGTAGTCAACCCATTCCGGTTGCGGTGTTTGTTTTTTCGAAGTGAGGATTTCGATCTGGTCGCCTGAGTTCAGTTTGTAGCTGAGTGGCACCAGTTTGTGATTTACTTTAGCTCCAATACAATGGTTCCCCAGGTCGGAGTGTACGGAATAGGCAAAGTCGAGTGCTGTCGAACCCTGAGCGATGGTTTTGATTTCGCCTTTGGGTGTAAATACAAAAATCTCGGAGGCAAAAAGATTTAATTTGAAAGTATCGATAAAATCCAGTGCATTAGGTTCCGGATTTTCCAGTAATTCTTTGATGGTCTTTAGCCATTTGTCCAGTTCGGATTCGCTTCCTTCTCCGGTTTTGTATTTCCAGTGAGCCGCCAACCCTTGTTCGGCTATTTCATCCATGCGTTCGCTGCGGATTTGTACTTCCACCCAACGTCCTCCGGGGCCCATCACCGTGACGTGAAGTGCTTCATAGCCATTGGCTTTTGGGGTACTTACCCAGTCGCGAATACGTTCGGGGTGCGGTTTGTAAATGGCGGTAATGGCCGAATACAGCATCCAGCACTGATCTTTTTCGCTCATTCCCTCGCGCGGCTTAAAGATGATGCGTTCAGCCAGAATGTCGTATACCTCTTCGAATGGGATGTTGCGGGCGTTCATTTTTCGCCAGATGGAATACACCGATTTGATACGGGCTTTCATCTTGAACTGGTAGCCCAGCTCGGTGAGTTTCTGGTTGATAGGGTCGGAAAAATCTTTGTAAAACTGATTGCGCGCTTCTTCGTCAACGGCCAGTTTGTTTTCAATCTCCAGATACGAATCGGGGTGTTCAAATTTGAAACTCAGGTTCTCGAGTTCGGTTTTTATGCGGAAAAGCCCCAGACGATGTGCCAGAGGGGCATAGATGTATTGGGTTTCGCCGGCAATTTTGTATTGTTTGGCCGAAGGCATTGAGCCCAGGGTGCGCATGTTGTGTAGTCGGTCGGCGATTTTAATCAGAATCACGCGGATGTCTTCCGACATGGTGATGATCAGCTTGCGGAAGTTTTCGGCCTGTTGCGATGCTTTTTCGGCAAACACACCACCGGATATTTTAGTCAGTCCATCAACAATTTGGGCTATTTTCGGTCCAAAAATATTTTCGAGGTCTTCTACCGTGTAGTCAGTATCTTCCACCACGTCGTGAAGTAGTGCAGCGCAGATAGAGGTGGAGCCAAGGCCGATTTCGCGAATAACGATACGAGCTACCGCTATAGGGTGGAGAATGTATGGTTCACCCGAACGGCGTTTTATTCCTTGATGTGCAGCTTTGGCAAAATTGAATGCTTTGGTTATGATTTCAACCTTTTGGCGGTGATTGGAATTTCGGTAGTCGTCGAGTAGGGCTTCAAATTCTTTCTGAACCATCTCCTCATCGGTCATCTGCTCAAGTTCGTTCTGCGACATAATTTTTCAGTTACTGTTATTCTTCAACAAATTGCTGCACTCCTCAGTTGGTGCTGTTATAATCATTACAAAGATATTAAAAATAGGCAAAGAGTAAAATCTCAATCCACTCAAAAGGACTATTTTCAAGGTATTGGAACGTACTTTTATATGTTTTATATCAACATCAGGTTGTTGGTAGAAACTCTATTTTTGTTTTTAATATCCGGCCAGCAGCAAACCAATATCGCTGGCCTGAATTCCGTAGTAATCGCCAATGAGTTTATTGACCAATATGCCACTGAAGATATAAGCTCCGTTGCGGAAGCCGGCACTTTCGGATATGGCCGACCGAATATTTCCTGAACCACCGATTTTCATCATCATCGGAGCAAAAATATTGCTCAATGCCATGGAGGAAGTACGGGCTACGCGAGCCGAAATGTTCGGAACGCAATAATGGATAACTCCGTATTTTTCAAAAACGGGATTTTTGATTGTGCGGCATTCCGACGTTTCGAAACATCCTCCCTGATCAACACTCATGTCCACAATGATGGCTCCTTTTTTCATGGTTTTTACTAATTCTTCGGATACCATAAAGCGTTCGGAGCCATTGATGTATCTCAGGTTGCCAATAACGGCATCAGCCGAAGCCAGCGCACGGAACAAAACGGCGGGTTGGATAACAGAAGTAAATACCTGTTGACCCAAATAATGCTGTATTTTACGAAGCTTATTGATGTCGTGATCGAAAATTTTTACCTGAGCGCCCAGTGCCAAAGCGGTACGGGCAGCTACTGTACCGGTAATGCCGGCTCCGAGAATGATAACTTCGGTGGGCGAAATGCCGGCAACACCACCCAGCAAAATGCCTTTACCACCGCGCTCGTTGCTCATCAATTCCGAGGCTACATTGATGGCGGTGCTTCCTTCTATTTCGGAAATGGAACTTACTACCGGAAAGCTGCGTTGTTCGTCTTTGATGAGTTCAAATGCCACCGCAGTCATTTTCTTTTTCATCATCAGTTTAATACAATCCGATGATAAGTTGGTGAGCTGAAGCATGGAAAGAATGCTGGAACGGTCGTGCATCATTTTTAGTTCTTCCAGTGTAGGAGGAGCAATTTTCAACACAATGTCAGCACTGAACACTTCGGAAGCATCGTCGACCATAAACGCTCCGGCTTCGGAATATTGCAAATCGGTGTAGGACATCGGGTCGCCGGCACCACGTTGCACGTATACGCTATGGCCTTCTTCAGTTACGATGGCTACGCCTTCGGGGGTCAGTGCCAATCGGGTTTCCACATCGCTGTTTTCTTTGGGTATTCCAATCGACAATCGGGGTTGGCGGGCTATCTCGCGCAACAAACACTCTTCGGGGAATAGTGCACGTTGTTCTTTGGGTACTTGCTTCATGTTTCCAGTTTTTTTGTGTTGAACTACAAATCTAAAAACTATTATCGAATTAAACAAACTATTTGTGCATTGTAGTGGGTTGGTTTTGCCTTCTTTCTTTTTTTATTGCCAATTCCAAACTATCATTTGTCAATTATCGTTAGTACCTTTGCAAAAAATATCAGTTATGGAAAAGAAAAAAATGCAGGGACACATGGCGATGCTGGTGGCCAATATCATCTTTGGAGTGAATAATCCGATCTCCCGCTCGTTGATGCCCGAGGTGTTGAGCCCGTACACGCTTACGTTTTTTCGTTTTTCGGGCGGAATGCTGATATTCTGGATTGCCTCGATGTTTGTAAAGAATGAGAAGATTGAACGCAAAGATTTGTTGAAACTGTTTTTTGCTTCTACGTTTGCACTGACCATTAATCAACTGGCCTTTTTCGTGGGATTGTCCATGACTTCGCCCATCGATGCTTCTATTGTGGTAACGATGTTACCCATCGTAACCATGATTCTGGCGGCCATTATTATCAAAGAACCGATTACGCTGATGAAAGCCGTGGGGGTGCTGGTAGGTGCGTCGGGCGCACTGATTATTATTTTCAGTAATCACAACGGACATGGCGGCGAAGGCAATTTTATCGGTAACGTGATTGTGTTTTGTGCGGTGGTTTCGTTTGCATTTTACCTCACACTGTTCAAAGAACTGATCTCAAAATATTCGGCCATCACGCTGATGAAGTGGATGTTTCTGTTTGCCACCATCGTGTCGCTGCCTTTTTGTCTGAATCATGCTTTGACTGAAAATTATTCAAATCTGAGCTGGGATGTCTATCTCCGTATCGGTTTCGTGGTGATCTTTGCTACCTTCCTGGGATATTTGCTGATACCTATCGGTCAAAAAGTGCTTCGCCCAACGACCTTTAGCATGTACAACTATGTACAGCCGGTGATGGCGTCGATTGTGGCGGTGTTTGCCGGATTGGCGGCATTTGGATATACGCAGGCATTGGCCGGTGTGTTAGTGTTTTCGGGTGTTTACATTGTAACTCAGAGTAAATCAAAAGCCCAGCTCGATGCCGAAAAAGCCGGTAAAGCTCCGAAAGCAATGCCTCCAAGCGGAGAGTAGTTTCTTTGATTTGAAGATTCTTTGATTTGAAAATTTGAAGATGCAAGAAGAACTTGATTTGAAGATGTGGAAATCTGAAAATACTTGATTTATGGAATTCATCTTCAAATTTCCACATTTTCAAATCTTCAAATCTTTCTCTCACAAACTCTTCCTCTTCAGCCACACTTGATAAGAGTTCACGATGTTTTGCCACAGTACATAAGCGCCCGGCCCCAGCGAAGCGATGGGGTTGAGGTAAGTTTGTGCCATCCAAATGGCCAGAATCGTATTTTTCTGTCCCAATCCTTGTCCGCCGGCGATGGTGTTGTCGTAACGGCTGCCTATTTTCCGCCCCAGCATAAATTGCCCGGCACACACCAAAAAGGTGGCGATAGCAATCAGTATTTCGATAGAATGATTGGACGTTGACTGACTGAGAATAAAACTCACCGTGCGACCGGACACTACGCACAAGGCCAATGACCAGATATAAAACGACATCCCTGAATAGGTGCCAATGGTCGAAGTCATTTTCGGAGTGAATTTCCGCAGTACCAATGCCAGCAGAAACGGACTCAGTAGCAGAAACATCACCTTTTGAGCAATGGCCCACAGCGAATCCAAAAAAGGCATAGTTTGGTAACTGCCGATAAATGAAAAGATGATGGGAGCGCACAACGCCACGGTCATATTGCTCAATAAACTATAAGCTGTTACATTTGCCACATCGCCTCCGAGCATGCCCGTGATGACCGGAGCTGCCGTACCTGTTGGTGCTAAAAGACAAATCATTGCTCCCTGTGCCAATAGCTCATTGAATGGCCGGATCAGTAAATATACAGCCACGCTACCAATGATCTGAATGCCAATCAACCACGCATGCAGCGGTGAAAGGCGCACATCGTCCATTTTTAGCTTGCAATACGTGAGAAAGAGCATCACGAAAATCAGGTAGGGGGTCAGAAACGAAAGCTCGTTGAAAAAGCGATAAAAAATAGCGCCCACCGTGATAGCGATGGGCATCATATAGGGTTTTAGTTTTTTGAGCATCGACGAAACAGTTTTGTTGACAGGCGCAAAGTTACAAATTATTCAGCTCTTCGCGCAGCTTTCGGGTAAGTCCCGCCACTACCAAATCATACGAATGCTGAATCAGTTCAGTAAGCAGTGCTTTTGAAATGGACGGATCTATTCTGACGGTGTTCCAGTGTTTTTTATTGAAATGCCAGGCTGCGGTGATGGCTTCGTACTCGTCGCGCAACTCGATGGCTCGTTCGGGGTCGCACTTCAGAGTGATTTGCGTTTCGGGATTGTCCAGCGGGATAAGTCCAAACATTTTGCCCTGCACTTTCAGTACCAGTGTAAATTCGTCGAACGGAAAATCTTCGGTCGCCCCTTTCAGGCTCAGACAATGGTCGCGTAGTTCTTCAATATTCATGGCTGTTTATTTTGGTTTAAAATCAACAAGTTGTTCAAATCTATCCATCTGCGTGAAATAACTTGTTATTTCACAGCTATGTGTTCTTCTTTAAATATTTATCAAGAAAAAAACTACTGTGTAGCTATGTGTTTATGATACATCTATTATTTTTATTTTGTGATGGATATTCCCGGAAAATCCGATTGCAGTTGCTTCATGTCCGTAAATCCGGCACGGATAGCCTTCTGCAAAGCTGCTTGCGTGGTTTGTATGTCATTTTTCCAATAAGGCAAAAAGGCAGAAAAGTACATCCGGTCGGCATTTTCGGGCTCCACAGCTTGATAAATGGCTAATGTTTTTTGCAAAACATCAGCATTGTGTTGTGCCACCGATTGCTTGCACAGCGAGTAGCACGCAATGCCCCAAAAGCCTTTGATACGACGATACATGTCTACATTGAACGGATCTTTTTCGGTGGTGATGGCCTGATCGGTACCTTCAATTTCTTTTTTCCACCAACTCATGTCTTTGTTCTGAAAAGCGTCCATGTAGGTCTGTCGCAGGTTCATTTCTGCATTCAGGCAAGTGCCCAGTTTGTTGAGCTGTGCTACGTATTGCGGACTTGATTTCATGGTAGTATAGGCTTTTGCAAATTCTTTCTGATTGTCAAATGCCGCCACCGAAGCCATATTTCGGGCAATGAGCGTGGCGCTGAGGTAGTCGCCCACCTGTTTCAGCGAATCGATGCGATTTTGCTGATATTGGCAGTAATCACTAAGGGTTATGGGGCTTGCACTTTCGTTTTTCGTGGCCGAATAAGTCAGAAACCCCACTGCATTGCGAAGCATATCGGCGTTTGGCCAACTGTGCGACGCATGGGTCAACTCTATTTTGAGATTAGCGGGCGCCGATTGTTCCTGAAAAAGGTATTGAGCCGTTTCCTGGAAATTAAAATCATCCATGCCTGAAATGGACATTGCCGGGCAGTTAAGCGCTCGGAGCTGATCGGCACCGGCCAGTGCGCCACACAACAGCAATCCGTCGGTGGGGTGAGCCTGCGCATAACCCAGCGCCATACGTGCACCGCCCGAAAAGCCGGTAAGGAAAAGCGTTTTTCCTGCCGGATATTTCTGCCGCACATCGTCGACGAGCGTTTGCAGCGCCTGTTCGAAGTTGGCAAAACCGTTTTTCACGGTGTTGGAGGCAGCCAGTATCAGGTGGTAAGTTTGTGCCGATGCTTTGAATTTTTCCAGCGCAAACCGCCCAGCCCCGTGCGAATCCACAATCACCAACAGTGGCAATTGCTCCGAATCATTGTGTGCCGGAACAAACAGCTCGTAGCTATTCCCCGCATCGGTTTGGCAGGTTTCCGTTTTTGTAACAGCCGGCACGAGTCTATCGGTTTTGCCTGCTCCACTGCACGAAACAAACATGCCGACTAGCAAAGCGAGGAGGAGGGGGCGGAGAGGGAGCATAACAGTGTTCATAAATAATAATTCAATACCCAGTACTCAAATATGGGATCTTGAAATTCCATTTTATTGTCGGTGAAAATATCTATAATATCTTTATCCAAAGCTACTTTTTTTAAATTTTTTATATTCGCAGAAGTACCTAATTGGTAACTATCCAGCACGTGTTTCGATGAAAAATTTCGTTCACCTTTTGCAACTGCTACTAAAAAGCTGATTTGTTTCGCTGTTAGGGTGTCAATGATATTGGTGAATAATAAGCTCAGTTGATTGATCAGATTTTCAAAGCTTTCAATCACAATATCTTCCGTAGAGGCGTTTTCTGTACGCAGCCACACCTGTTGACTGAGTTGCTGCACATAATAGGGATGATTTTTAACTTTATCGGCAATCAGTCCACACAGATCGTCAGAAATGTCCTTTCCTGTATCTCTGAACCGTTGTGAGATAAAGCTTACCCAGTCTTCGCGCGATATTTTGTCCAGAAAATGTATGTCGCCAAATTTATAAAACGGCATTTGATAGTTGTTGAAGATGTCCAGTAGCATGTGGCGCTTACTCCCGTATAAACAATAACATACATTGTTGTGATGCTGCCAATGTGCTCTTAGTTTTTGTTGGAATCCAAGTGAATCTTCGTAATTACTAATGTTTTGAAATTCATCGATACACACAATGAATTTGCGCCCTTTTTCGTTAGCAATCTGATGTGGTAGATCTAAAATTTCGTCAATCGATAATTGGGATGATTTGAAATCGACTCCGAACGACAGCTCATATGATTTAGCTGCATCGGATAATGACACATTGGGTAAAAAGCGGGAGAGGTATTTTTTAGCAGCCGCCACAAAATCATCCCAGCCCGTCGACGATGCATTGAGTATGGCGTTGGCAAAACTGCTATAAAATTGTTCCTGTGTTCGGCAATTAAATACATCCAGTTTGCATACAAAATATTGGCTGTCGTTTTCGAAAATCTCAGCTACACGGTTTACCAGCGATGTTTTCCCCCATCTTCGTGGCGAAATAATGGTTGTATTGATGAGTCCTCTGAAATTGCTGGACAAATATTCGATATCTTTTGTGCGATTGGTAAATTCGTATTCTTTCGCAATTTTTCCGTAAATAAATGGAGTTGTTTTCATACTTTACAGGTGTTGATGCTGCAAATGTAATCAATTAATTTGAAATAGAATGGTTTGAAATCAATCAATTTCAAATCATTTTATTTCATCATAAAAAAAACTCCCCTGCTTACCGGAGTAAGCAGAGGAGTTCGGAAAAAAACGCTGGATAGAAAGAAGATAATTACATGTTTATGGTGCTGGTACTGTCCCGTTGGATATTGAGATTGAAAGCATTGTTTTCCAAATTCAATACCGAATGTTTGCTCAGTTGTGCATCTACCGATTGGATATTCAGGCGGCTGTACACTGAACTGGAGTCAGCAATATGTACCTGTAGTTTTGTGAGCACTTTGTACAGGTCTACATTGGCTTTGTTGCTAGCCTGAAGGATCAGGGTTGGTTTCACAATTTTACCTACCCCATTTTCTTCATTGATGTTATCGGCGGTATAGAAATAAAGCTGTCCGCCTGCCGTACTGACTCTCAGCGTATCTGCATTGTACACCGAAACACCTACCCAAAAGCTGTGGCGGCAAATCAGCGTCGTCAGTTTGGGGCATTTTACAAAGGTGCGCAAACCACCTTTTATAAAAAGGGTGTCGCCCTGAGTGCGGAACAGGGAAAAATCTTTTTTCTTGCCCAGAAATTCAACGCCAATTTGTACGGTGTCCGAAAAATCGATGTGCACATCGGCATCTTTTTCCGTTACTATTACCGAAAAGTGAGGTGCCGGTTGATAGGTGATTGCTTTAAATCCCTTGTTGGGTGTATCGTTCTTATGTTTAGCTCCATCGATATACAATACCAGTGTGCTGCCTACGATAAAGACAGCAAAAGCGATAAGGATGATATTACTTTTTTTCATTTTGAATTTGATTTAATAAGGTTCAATAATTCCGATAGGTCCTGTTCGTTGAGTTGAAGCAATTCTATTTTGCGTTGCAGCCCGGGGAGGTCGTTGGCAATGAATTCCTTTTTCTCTTTTTCGCGAATCAATGCCACTGTGCTTTCGGTTACCGAAGTTCCGTCAGTGTTGCGGTTGTCGATAATTCCTACTTGCTGAAGAATGCAGCAGGTAGCCAGCAGGGTGTTGTGATTGCATTCGAATTTCACCGCCAAATCGTGCACTACAAACAAGGCAACGATGATCAGAATAATGTTCCGTTTGTTCATTTTGAGTTTGCTCTGATAAGGTTCAATAATTCCGACAAGTCCTGCTCGGTGAGTTTGAGCAATTCCACCTTGCGGCTAAAGTCGGGTAGCTCATTCGAAAAGAATTCTTTTTTCTCCTTTTCGCGAATCAGTTCCACGGCATTGTCGGTCACAAAAAAACCGATGCCGCGTTTGTTGTCAATCACGCCTGCGTCCTGCAAAATAGAGTAGGTGCGGAGCAGCGTGTTGCGGTTCACTTCAAACTCCACGGCCAGGTCGCGCACCGAAGGAACCCGCTCGCCGGGCAGCAGCTTGCCCTCCAGTATTTGGTGACAAAGGTTGTCGGCTATTTGCTGAAAAATGCCCTTTGTCGATTTAAAATCGATACTCATAATTGCTTTTCTTTAAGTTTGAAATAGCCCAGGGGTAATAAGAAAACCGGTGTTGCGCAGGCCAAAGCTGTTATCCATAGTTCAATATTACGGAAAGTATCATTTACTTTGTAATATGATAGATGAATGTCCATGCCGATTGTTTCGGGGTAGAAGATATGAGAAAGCGCGACAAACAACAGCAAAATGGCGAAGAATACTACAGTGCCTGCCAGCAGTGTTTTTATTAAGCCATTCTTGTTGAAAAATACTCTTATGGAAAATAAAAAAATACCAACAGCTAATAAAGATGAGATCTCGTTAATTATTTGGCCGTAACGATATCCACTACTTAAACTATAATTGCCATCAAATAAATGCTTGAAGCTGTACTCTGCGATAGTGGGTGCATGTTCATATTTGGCCAATGCAGCCAGTGCAGCCTGTCGGGCAATGATGGCGTCGATATGGAAAATTAAGAGGAAAATAACTATCCCACCTATGAAGCGAATAAGAAACTGACTCAGGTATTTTTCGAAGGTCGATGTCGGTGTAAGCAGATAGACGGACAGTTGCCTTTTTTCACTCAGAAATGGAAAAGCCAACCCAATAAAGCCCCCCAGGCCAAACAACATAATAAGAAACGGTGAGGCATAGCTTCGCGCAGAATAATCCACATAGCTAGGCTTAGTGGGCAGTGTCATATAGATGATAATAAAACATACCACGAAAGCTCCTCCGATATTCATCAGGTACCTTTTGTAGTTCATCATCATGTCGTTGCGCAGCAGCAACCAAAATCGGCTGATGCTAAAGAATTGATTGGTATTCATAGCTTATTCTGATTTAATTTTTTGGTTGACAATAGCGTTAAAGAGTAATTCCAAATCGATGGACGATTCGCTCACGCCGTCGGCAGGCGTTACAACGCGGTGACCGGACGGACAGCTTTCGGCATGTAGCACGTTTTCGAGTCCCGTAAGGCTGCCGACTACTTCAAACGATAGCTTGCAGGCAATGTCTTCGGTATTTTCCTGATAAATCATTTTTCCATTGTCGATCACCACTATTGTGTCGATGATCGTGTCAATGTCTTTCACCTGGTGGGTGGAGATAATCACCAACTGTTCGTCGGTAACCGAGCTGACCAGAATTTTGCGGAATTGGCTCTTGGAAGGGATATCCAGCCCGTTGGTCGGTTCATCCAGAATCAGCATTTTGCAATTGGTGGCGAGTGCAAAGGCAATCAGAAACTTTTTGCGCTGCCCGTGCGACAGTTTGTTGAGGTTCGATTTTTCCGAAAGCTCAAATTCCCCGAAAATGGTTTTCAGCTTTTGGTGGTCGAAAGCCGGATACATGGGGCTAAAGGCCTTCACGTAAGTTTCGATACTTACCCCCGGAAAAGCGAACTCTTCCTGCACCATATATACATCGGCCAAAAAAGCTGGCTTGCGGTCGAACGGTGCAAAACCATTGACCGATACTGCGCCCGATACCGGCTGAATAAGCCCTGCTATCAGGTTGAGGAGCGTTGACTTGCCGGCGCCGTTCTTGCCAAGCAATCCTACAATGCGACCGTTTTCGAGTTCCAACCCGAAATTGCTGAACAGCGGTGCGCTCTTTTTGTAATGAAACGAAAGGTTTTTGATTTTTATCATGGCATATTATCTTAGTGTCCTATGAATCTATGCCGCGAAGTAAATGAGAATATTTTGAATGACAAAATAATTCGAAGAAAATATTTTAAAAAAATAATCCTCTGAAGTGCAATGTTCAGAGGATTATTGATTTATGATTATTTTACCAACTCATTTTTTTGAAAATCGTAGAAAGTTTTTCGCATCAGGTCGGCCAAAAAGAGCTGATAATTGATGTAGGCCCGCAGGTGAGAGGTATATGCATTGTTCAGGCGGTTGCGCTCCAGTGCCAGCGATTGACTGTCGATATCGCCATCAGCAAAGCGCTGTCGGGTGATGTCGAAGCTCTTTTCGGCAACGGCTACGTTTTTTTCAAGCAGTTGCAATCGTTTCAGGCTGGTATTCAGATCGGCTACCAGGTTGCGCACTTCCCGTTCGATACTACGCTGCACTTCTTCTTTTTGCAATTTGTTTTGTTTGAGTCGTGCTTCGGCCGCTTTTACCAATGCGCGGTTTTCGCCCCAATCAAGCAATGGAACTGTGAGTGTAAGTCCAATTCCATAATTGGCAGCACGGTTGCGAAAATTGTCATAAGTGTTATTCACCGAGCTGGTAAGAGATGTATTGGTTCCCTGTGCATTTACACCCGCTTTTTCGTAATAAGCAGTGATGTCGGCCTGCACCATGCCACTGGCCTTTTGCTGCTTCAGGCTCAGCTTGTTTTGTTCGATTTGTATTTCCTGCTCTCTGATTTCGAGTCGGTTTTGTTCGGCAAGTTGTACTGCCTTTTCGGCATCCACTACTACCACATCGTATTTAAATTCGCTACTCAGCGAAATGCTATCGCTGAGATTGATGCCAATCAGTTCTTTGAAGGTATTTATGGCCGATTTTTGGCTCACGAGGGCTAACTCATAATTATTTTGTGCTTCGGCCAGGTCCACCTCCATTTGCAGTGCATCTACTTCTTTTATCAATCCGGCATCGTATTTACTTTTGGCCACATCGTGTGCGTCTTTTTGTTTATCCAGGTTTAATCGTGCCAGTTCTGCTTCCTTCTGAACCGAAAGTAGATTGTAAAAGACGGTACTTACCTGATAAACCAGGTTTAACTCGGCTCTTTTCAAACTCTTTTTTGATTGTTCGTAAGCCAGTTCGGCTTTTTTGAACCCTGATTTTATATTGTTGTAGCCATACAAAGCATCCAGTGGTTGCGTGATGCCTATGCGTGTGTTCATGTAGGATGTTCTGATTTTATCTTTCAGATCGTCGGTGTTTTCCATGCCAGTACGGATGTAAATATATCCATCGGTGGGTAATGGTTGGTTGATAATAACATTACCACTGTAATTTATTTGTCTTAATGGATAATAGGTCACACCGGTACTGTCCTGATCGCGTTGTAAAATGTTGGAATATTCCGGAGCCGTGAAATTCAGATTGATATGTGTTCTGAATTTTGCAGTAGCCGATTTCAGGTTGTATTCGGCAATTTTCAAGTCCTGTGAAAGCCCCAGCATGGTGTAACTTTTTTCTTTCGCAATAGCAATGCTTTTCTCTAAATCCAGGTTATAGACCGTTTGAGCATGTTGCGGTAAAATGCAACCAATAAGTATGACAGATAGGATGACGATTTTTTTCATGAGGATGTATTGTTTGTGGATGCCAGTGTTTATGCTAATGTGTTTGCAATGGATGGACGACGTTTTTCGTTGGGTGTGTCCGAATGGATCAGGCCGTCTTTGATAAAAATCGTACGGTGCGCATGGTCGGCAATTTCCTGTTCGTGGGTTATCAGGATAATGGTATTTCCGTCTTGTTGCAGTTCGTTGAACAATGCCATTATTTCATCGCCGGTTTTCGAGTCGAGGGCTCCGGTAGGTTCGTCAGCCAGCAAAATGCCGGGGTTGGTAACCAGTGCCCGGGCTATGGCCACACGTTGCCGCTGTCCGCCACTCATCTCGCTGGATTTGTGGTGCATCCGCTCGGCCAATCCAACACGTTCGAGTGCTTTGATGGCGCGGGCTCTGCGTTCGTCGGCTCTTACGCCTGAGTAGATGAGCGGAAGTTCCACATTTTGCAACGCATCCAGTCGGGGCAATAGGTTGAAATTCTGAAATATAAAGCCGATCTCCTTGTTGCGCATCGACGACAAAGCATCGTCGGACATATGACTCACATCGGTATTATTGAACAAATATTGCCCGTTGGTAGGCGTGTCCAGACAGCCCAGAATATTCATCAGGGTCGATTTTCCCGAACCCGAAGGCCCCATGATGGCGACATATTCATTTTGCCGGATGTGAAGGTTTATCTCTTTCAGTGCTTCCACTTCTACCTGCCCCATCACATAGGTTTTGGAAAGATTTTTTATTTCGATCAATGAATAGCCCCCAGCCCCTGAAGGGGAGTTGGAATTAGTATTGTTTTGTATATTCATTTTGCTCATATCGATTCGTTTTTATTATCGTAACTAAGTTTCATGGAGTTGGTTTATTCGTATCGGATTGAATCGATCGGTTTCAGATTGGCGGCATTTTTTGCAGGCAGGTATCCAAAACTGATTCCGACGAGCACCGAAAATCCGAACGCAATAAAAATGGAGTAGGGCTGAATGTAGGTTTTTACATCGGTAAACAGCGATACCGTGAGCGACAGGGTGACTCCGAGCAATACTCCGATAATTCCTCCGGTGATGCTTATGGCCACAGCTTCACTTACAAACTGACTCATAATATCCTTTTTGCGGGCACCAATAGCACGCCGGATTCCGATTTCGCGGGTACGTTCCATCACCGTGGCCAGCATGATATTCATAATGCCGATGCCACCCACCAAAAGTGAGATAGCTGCAATAGCACCCAGCAGAAAGTTGTAAATCTGCCGTTCTTTTTCTTCCTGTTGCAACAGTTCGTAGGGCACCACTATGCTGTAGTCCTCGTTGTTGAAATGATGGCGTTTCAGAATCTCGTTAATTACTTTCGAGGCTTCTTCCAACTTGTCGGAACCATCTACCTGCACGGTGATTTGCTGTACCTCGCTGGTCAACTGATTTTCGTGGGTGAAGCGCCCCAAAAAGGTTTGAAGCGGTACATACACGTCGTTGTTGAGATCGCGTGCAGCCAGTTCGCCCACCGTTTCGGTGAAAAGTGCTTTCGATTTCAATACGCCTACTACTTCGAGCCATTGATCTTCCAGTTTTACCATTTTTCCTATCGGATCTTCGCTTTTGAACAATGTAGCTGCTACTCCCGCACCGAGTACGCATACTTTCTGCTCTTTTCGGTTTTGCTCGTCGCTGATGAATTTGCCGCGGGCGGTTTTGTAATTGAGCATTTCGGCATAGTCGGGTGTGATGCCAATAACCATCGATTTGGCCGATTTGTCGGCATATTTGGCTTCGGAACTGATTTCGGCTTGCGAGGCAGTGCGCACTACGCCCGGCACAATTTCCTGAATCGTTTTAGCGTCGTCGCGCGACAGGCCGTTGGAGAATTTTGCCCGTACTTCTTCCAGTTCGTCATCCGTCATTTTTTTGTCGCGAATGATGATGTTGTTCACACCCAAATCCTGGTATTTGGCGATGGCCTCGCGCTTGGCACCTTCGCCAATAGATAGCATGGTGATGACCGAGGCTACCCCGAAAATGATGCCCAACATGGTAAGAAACGATCGGAACTTATGATCGATAAGCCCTCTGATGGCCAGTCGTATATTTTCTTTGTATTCCATAAATGTGTCTTTTTTTTATTGAAGATATTCGCAGCTAACGGTCATCCCCGGTTTCAGTCGTTCGTCCGATTTCAGCATTTTCACTTCTACGTCGAATACTTTTTGTTTCGATTTTTCGTCCTTCAAATGACAGAGCCTGCCTACGTACGTAATTTCTCCTTCGAATTTCACTTTTGGCAATGCATCCAGACGCACTGCGACTTTTTGACCGGTATGCACCTTTAGGAAATCGCGTTCGTTGATGCTGGTGTTTACCTTCATCCAGGTGAGGTCGGGTACATTGCCTAAATTATTTCCGGGGTAAATTTCATCTCCAATCTTGATCATATCGCCGGTGCGCCAGTTGGTACCAATCTGGAAAATTCCTGAAATGGGGGTGCGTATGGTCAGACGGGGTAAAATGGCCTGAGCATCTTTCAGCTCCTGCTTAAACTGATTGGCCTTTAGCACTTCAATTTTCATATCGTTTTCGCGGATAATCTTATTCGACTTCATTTGCCGAATTACTTTGGCATATTCGATCTTGGCCTGATTGAACTCAAGTTGTTTTACTCTGCGTACTTTTTCTGATTCAAATTTCGATGCTTCCAGTTCCAGCTTTTTTAGGTTGAACGATGCTGTCTCGCTTTTCAACTGCGAATTCAGTTCCTGATCTTTATTGGTTTGATCCACTTTCAGTTTGGCAATTACGGCCATCTGTGTTTCAATCTGGCTTTGCTTGTCGATGATGATTTTTTTTACCTCCACCGGATCAAACTGAATGATAGAATCGCCCGTCTTCACTGCTGTGCCGTGTTTGAGGATGCCGATTACTTTCAGCGTAAACCACATGCGGCCAAAGCGCGACATAATAAACGCACGCGACTCAACAGCTGCCAGTTCGCCCGTTTCTACAATCCGCTTGCCCGACTTATCGGAAGTTTCAGTGGTCTGGTCGCCTCTGGTGCCACAGGAAATGAGTAAAGTACCCAGGCAAACTACCAGCAAAATTGTATGAATTACTGATTTCTTCATTTTTTTATTTCTTTAGCCTTTGGGTCTTTTTTCTTGTCGTCTTTTTTGAACGGATCGGCCATTGCCAGCTTGTCCGAAATATCCAGTCCTTTGGTAATTACTACAAAATCGGCATTGGCAGCGCCGGTTTGTACAGTCGTTTTTTCGTATCCTTTTGCCGTCTTTTTAAAGACATAGCTCAGGTCGCCTTCGGAATGAACGGCATCCAGCGGCACATATAAGGCATTTTTGATCGTGCCAACAATGATGCGGCAGCTTACTGTAAGGCCAGGCAGCAGTTTTTTATCAGTTTCTTTAATGACTATTTCTACGGGAAAGACTTTCACTTTCGATTTGTTGTCTTTGTTTACTGCCAGGTTGGCCACGGCTGTTACAGTGCCGTGGAAGGTGCTGTTCGAAAAAGCGTCGGGTTTGATTTCCACCTGCTGATTGCGGGCAATTTTTGCGATGTCCACCTCGTTGACTTTTACGGTGGCTTTCAGTGCCGATAAATCGGGTAGCTGAATCAGTGGCATACCGGGCCAGCACTGATCGCCTACCTGAAATTTATTGCCCGTGCTCCAGTTGCGCCCCACCATGGCAATGCCCGAGGTGGGCGAAATAACAAAGAGTTTTTTCAGTGTTTCGTTGGCTTCGGCCAGGCGTGCTTTGTCCTGATCCATCGAAAGTCGTTTTTGTTTTACCTCTTCGCGCTGAATTTTAATGCGATTATCGATTTGTTCTTTGGCTCTGTCGAGAGCAATATTCGCTTTCTCCAAATTGAGCTGAATTTCTTTTTTCTTGATATTTGCTTCGTAGCCGGCCGATTCGAATTTTATTTTTGATATTTCCTGCGAAATACGCGCAACCTCCAAATCGGATTTCAGATCTTCCAGATCAGAAGCTTGTTGTGCTTCGAGTTTTACCAGTTCAGCTTCGGTCATTTGCAGGCGCGACTCCGCTTCTGTGACTCCCTTTTTTACTTCGGACGGATCGAAAACGATTAGTGTATCTCCGGCTTTTACTTCTTTTCCGTCTTTCACTATCTGCGTCATTTTCAGGTTGCCGTAGCGCCACGAAATGGAGGGCGAGGAGGCATTTACCGACCGGATGGCTTCAATCTCACCCTCTTCGTAAATGTCGATATAGAAAGTGCCTTTTTGCACTTTGCCAAGGGGAACATCCTGCACTTTTTCTTTTTTGCAGGCCGTTGGCAATGTGATCATTAGTGTGAGTATACAAGCTGTAAATGCCCGGTTGTACTTGATTTTTTTTATACGATAATCCATGATTTTTTACAACAGCTTTAGTCGTTTTTATGATGAATGATGTTTTTCTTTAATTTCTTTGTTTGAGGACGAGTGAGTAGTTTTTGTCCGTTGATCAGTTCTGAGGCCGGTTGGGTCAGCGCTACTTTTTCTTTTCGGGATAAACCGGCCGTTATCACTGCTTCCTCCATCGAGCTTTCGCCAATTTTTATTTGTCTTTTTTCAAATGTTTTTGCCTTTTGCACGTAAACATATTTTTTTCCTTCTTCTTCGAAAATAGCTACTTGCGGGATCACCATTACATGATCGGTATGTTTAATGATGATTTTGCATCGGCAGCTGAGGTCGGGAGGAGGTATGCTGAGGGATTTGTCGACGGAGGCTTCAACTTCAAACATTTTTACTTTCGAGTTTTCTTTAATCGGCTGTCCTACGGGGGCTTTTTTTGTGATTTTTCCCCAGGCTTTATTGCCCGGCATCGGGTCGAAACTGTAAGATACCGAGTCGTTCTCATCAATACGTTTGAACTGTCCCTCGGTAGCAATAATAGTTACTTTCATTTTCGTGAGTTCGGGAATGATGACCAGAGGCATTTGTCCCCAAACTGGGTCGGTAGGTAATACCTTTTTGCTGGTTACCTGATGGATGGCGCGGGTAGCCAATCCTGCTTTGGGAGTAACAAGTTTAAGGTCTTTCATCTGTTTTTCGGCCATCTCTACGCGCATTTGAAGGGTTTTGTTGCGCATTTCCAACTTTTTGACTTCAGATTGATTAATAACAGCCATCGCCTTCAGCTTTTTCTGTAGCTTGTTTTTTTCAATGGAAACCTTTTCGAGTTCCAGTCTTTTTATTTTAGATTGAATGAGTGTAGAGAATTTCAGGCTGGTGGAATCGAGGTTGGCTATCTCTGTTTCAGCTTCATTGCTTTTTACCTGAGCTTCGAGCAGGGAATATTGCATGTTCAGGTCGGCTTTGACCTTATTTAATTCGGCAACAGAGTTGTCCAGATCTGCTTTGTTGCGGTCGTAAGAGTCTTTCAGATTTTTGTCTTCCAGCACACAAACCGTGTCACCGGCATTGACATAGGTGCCATCTTCTACGATGCTTAGCACAACTCCGTCGACAAACCCCGGGGTTACTATCGTGTTAACCTCTACCGGCAGAACGTGCCCTTCCAGTTCGATGGCATCCTCGAAGGAAGTGCTTTCAACTGTAAATGTTGAAGGAGGTTTAATTTCCTGTTTGTTGCACGAAACAAGGAAAGCTATCAGCAAGAAGCTGATAAAGTGAGTAATGCGATTAGACAAGGATTTGTGTTTTTAAAGGTGTACCGCAAATTAACGTAATACTTCTGGATTTATTGCCAATAATTTTGTAACGATATGAAATATTTTTATTTTTAAACTTTTATGATCTGGTGGTTATGTGTGTTGATTCTATATAATTGTCATACTAATAGATGTTTATGCTGCTGATTCCTTGTTGTGTATTTTTCTGTATTTAATGTTTTTTATAGAATGTGGTACAAAAAGAAACCCTCCAAATTGCAAAAAGCATTTTGGAGGGTTATCGAAAGGGTTTGTGAATTGTTTATTTTACGCCCACGCCATTGGTTACTACCGCACTAGGTTTAATCAGCACCAGTTTGCCGTCGGCATCTTCGGCTGATAGGATCATGCCTTCGCTCATGACACCGCGCAGTTTGCGGGGTTCGAAGTTGGCAATAAAGCATACTTGAGTGCCAATCAATTCTTCCGGATTAGGGTAGTAGGCTGCTATGCCCGAAAGGATGGTACGTTCGCCCATACCGTCGTCGAGTTTAAACTGAAGCAGTTTATCGGCTTTAGGCACTTTCTGGCAATCAAGCACGGTAGCTACTCGGATATCCATTTTCATAAAGTCGTCGAAGGCCACGTTTTCTTTCACCGCTTCGGGTTTGTAAGCTGCCGCTTCGTTGGCTTTTTTGGTGTCGAGCAATTTCTGCACCTGCGCTTCGATGGTAGCATCTTCAATTTTCTCGAACAACAATTCAGGCGTTCCCAACTGATCACCGGCTTTCAGCAGATCGATGCGGCCAAGTTCTTTCCAGTCGAACGAAGTCAGATTCAGCATGTCGCGCAGTTTTTGCGACGAGAATGGCAAAAATGGCTCAAACGCAATGGCCAGATTAGCGGCAATTTGCAAGCTCAGGTGCATGATGGTTTCCACACGAGCCATATCCGTCTTAGCTAACTTCCATGGTTCGGTATCAGCCAAATATTTATTCCCGATACGTGCCAGGTTCATGGCTTCTTTTTGCGCATCGCGGAAGCGGAAAATGTTGAGCAATTTCTCTACATCCGCTTTCACGTTGGCAAATTCTTCCAGCGTTTGTTTGTCGTAGTCGGTGAGTTCGCCCATAGCAGGCACTTTTCCGTCGAAATATTTTTGAGTCAATACCAGCGCACGGTTCACGAAGTTACCGTAAATGGCTACCAACTCATTATTATTGCGTGCCTGAAAATCTTTCCAGGTAAAGTCGTTGTCTTTGGTTTCGGGTGCATTAGCAGTTAATACATAACGTAATACATCCTGTTTGCCGGGAAATTCTTCCAGATATTCGTGCAACCAAACCGCCCAGTTGCGCGAAGTCGATATTTTATCGCCTTCCAGGTTCAGAAATTCATTAGCAGGTACGTTTTCGGGTAAAATATATGAACCTTCCGCTTTCAACATGGCCGGGAACACGATGCAGTGGAACACGATATTGTCTTTGCCAATAAAGTGCAACAGGCGTGTTTCAGGATCTTTCCACCAGGTTTCCCAGTTTTCGGGCAGCAATTCTTTAGTGTTGGAGATATAACCGATCGGCGCATCGAACCATACATAAAGTACTTTCCCTTCGGCACCTTCTACCGGAACCGGAATTCCCCAGTCGAGGTCGCGACTTACGGCGCGAGGCTGCAAGCCCATATCGAGCCAGCTTTTGCACTGACCGTACACGTTCGGTTTCCATTCTTTATGACCTTCCAGAATCCATTCACGCAACCATGCTTCGTGCTGATCGAGTGGCAAATACCAATGTTTGGTGGTTTTCATTACCGGAGCTGAGCCGCTGATGGCCGATTTTGGATTGATCAAATCAGTTGGGTTCAACGAGGTTCCGCAGGCTTCGCATTGGTCGCCGTACGCATTTTCGTTGCCACAATGTGGGCATTTACCGGTAATATAGCGGTCGGCCAGAAATTGCTGAGCCGTTTCGTCGTAATATTGTTCGCTGCTCTGAATTACAAAACCGTCTTTTTCGTTGATGGTTTTGAAAATTTCGGAAGCCAGTTCTTTATGTGTTGGCGAAGTGGTGCGTGAGTAAATATCGAACGAAATACCGAATTCGGCAAACGATTTTTTGATAATTCCGTGGTAACGATCCACAATATCCTGTGGAGTAACGCCTTCTTTTTTTGCTTTGATGGTGATGGGCACACCGTGTTCGTCGGAGCCGCCGATGAAAAGCACTTTTTCACCTTTCAGGCGGAGGTAGCGCACATAAATATCAGCAGGCACATATACACCCGCCAGGTGACCGATGTGAACTGGTCCGTTGGCATAAGGAAGCGCCGAGGTTACGGTGGTACGTTTAAAATTTGTCATAATGTATAAATCGTGTCACAATGAATGTGTTATAAATCGAATTTTGGGAGTGCAAAGATACAGACAAATAATGAAATTCTGAATAATTATCAGCAATTTGTCTATTCGTCAATTCTTTAGATATTACCCTAAAAGTCTCCGTTTTTTATATCTTTGCAATAAATATCTGAAATTTATGCCCCTGAATAAAACCATCCTCAAAGAACAATTGGCACAACTCCCGAAAAAGGAGTTGGCAGATATGGTATTGAAACTGGCCGGGAAACGGTATAACTATGAGTTTCTGCTGGTCAATTTCCTCGATCCGGAGGGTGGAGAGCAAACTTTGTACGAAGAGGCGCTGGAGGATATTGAATTGCTTTGCAAAAAGGAGTACAAAGGCCGAACCATCCAACATCAGCGGGTGAAAATGCTGGGAGTCTGCATCAAGCGCATCAATGAATTCACTGTAGAAACAAAAAGCAAGAAGCTGGAGGCTGATTTGATTTTGCAGGTGTTGGAGAAGCAGTTTGCGCAGCCACAACGGGTATTTGGGGCAAAATTTTCGGGCTACGACTATAAGGTGGGATTGCTACTAAAAAAGCTCATATCCATTGTGACTAAAAAAATTCATCCCGATTATTACATCGATTATGAAGAAAAAATCAATGACATGCTGGCTCGACTGCACAAAACGTCCGACCGTGTCAATACGATTAAATTGCTACCCGAAAAAATACAAAATGAATGAAAATCGGAATAAATGTCTGTTTTTTGAATCAAATATCTGAATTTGAAAATAGATAACTGTATGCTTAATTGATTATCCACCCGAAAGAAATTTTTGTCCACCGTGTGGGATTGATTATCATTTATTTTTGTAGATAAATACTATCAGCATAAAATACAGAAACAAATAACTCAATAAAAGTCTATTAACATGAAGCACATTTTTGCAAAGACAGTAACGGTATGCATGTTTGCCGCCACTACTGGTCTTTTTGCCCAGCAACAAAAAGCCACTGCTGTGATTAATGCCGATCAGGGGCAATACACCATCAGCAAGCATATTTACGGACAATTTGCCGAACACCTCGGACACGGTATTTACGGAGGAATTTGGGTGGGTGAGAATTCACCGATCCCCAATACCAAAGGTGTTCGTAATGACGTAATTGCTGCATTGAAACGGATCAAAATCCCTAACCTGCGTTGGCCGGGTGGCTGCTTTGCCGATGAATATCACTGGATGGACGGTATCGGTCCACGCGAAAAACGTGCTAAAATGATCAACACCAACTGGGGTGGTGTGACTGAAGATAACTCATTTGGAACGAATGAATTCCTGAATCTTTGCGAAGAGTTGGGCACTGAACCTTATATCTGCGGTAACGTGGGAAGCGGCTCGGTAGAAGAAATGTCGAAATGGGTTGAATACATGACTTTTGATGGCGAAAGCCCGATGGCCAACCTGCGCAAACAAAACGGTCGTGAAAAACCATGGAAAGTAAAATTCTTTGGAGTTGGTAACGAAAACTGGGGTTGCGGTGGTAATATGACGCCAGAAATGTATGCGGAAAACTATCGTCGCTATGCCACTTTTGCACGTAATTACGCAGGAAACGAGCTATATAAAATTGCCGGTGGTGCCAATGTAGATGATTATCGCTGGACAGAAACCTTGATGAAAAACATCCCGAGAGGAATGATGCAGGGTATTTCGTTGCACAATTACACCTTTACTGATAGCTGGACCAACAAAGGAAATGCGCTCGGATTTAACGAAGATCAGTATTTCAAAGTGTTGGAAAATGGTTTGCGTATGGACGAACTGATTACCAAGCACTCGGTGATTCTGGATATGTACGATCCTGCAAAACGTGTAGGTTTTGTGGTAGACGAATGGGGCGTTTGGTACAACGTAGAGCCCAATACCAATCCAGGATTTTTGTTCCAACAAAATACTTTGCGTGACGCTTTGCTTGCCGGCGAAATCCTGAATGTTTTCCACAAACATTGCGACCGTGTGAAAATGGCGAATATCGCTCAGATGGTGAACGTATTGCAAGCGATTATCTTTACCGAAGGAGAAAAAATGTTGCTGACTCCTACTTATTATGTGTTTGACATGTACAAAGTGCATCAGGATGCAACCATGCTTCCAATGACGGTTGAGGCGCCGGACTACAGCCGGGTAAACCGTAAAATCAAAGCGGTTTCTACTACTGCTTCGGTGGATAAAAATGGAGCTATCCACGTTACACTGGTGAATGTTGATCCTAAAAATGCGATTGAAGTGAACTGCGATATCCGTGGTTCAAAAGTGGCAAGACTGACCGATGGACAAATCATTACCGGTAAAGACGTGGCTACCTGTAATACATTCGATAATCCATACCAGGTTCAATTGGAGAACTTTAAAGATGCGAAATTCAAAGATGGCAAGCTTACTGTTAAGCTTCCTGCAAAATCGCTGGTTACTGTTGAATTGAAATAACCATACATTTCATATTGCCCCTAACCCCCTCAGGGGAATCGATATCTTCAATTTGATTCTTGCAGGAGTTAGGGGCTTTTTACACTCTCTTATGAAGGCTTTGTTTTTCCCAAAATCCATTTTATTGTGCTGTTTTACTATTATCTACGTAATGCTATCAGCACAAATTGTTACAAAAAAAGCGAATCCATGGAAGGATGACTACCGTGCTGTCTCAAGCTTCGAAAACTACAAAAGTTGGGGTACTTACAATGTGCACGATCCTTCGGTGATTCGTGTGGGCGACACCTATTATATGTACACGACGGACGCCATTTATTTCAATCGCGAGAATCGCGGACAACGTCCATCTGTAAAACCGGGTAATATTCAGGTACGTAGTTCCAAAGATTTGGTACATTGGAATTTTGAAGGTTGGGCTTTCGATTCGATTCCGCAAGAAGCCAAAGAGTGGGTACTTACGCATGCCGACAACAAAGGAGCTACCAATATTTGGGCGCCTTATCCGGTAAAATACCAAGATCATTTCCGACTTTATTATTGTGTTTCCGCTTTCGGAATGCAAACTTCGTACATTGGCATGGCCGAATCGGCTTCTCCATTGGGCCCGTGGACAATCAAAGGCGCAGTTGTGCGTACGCAACGGGGCGATAAAATGAATGCCATTGACCCGACTGTGGTTACAGATCCTGTAAACGGTAAAATGTGGATGCATTATGGCTCGTACTTTGGCGGCTTGTATTCGGTGGAGCTGAATCCTGCAACAGGATTGGCATTGAAAAGTGGCGATCAGGGCCATTTTGTGGCTACCCGTGCCAATATCCGCAAAGACAATATTGAAGCTCCGGAAATTATTTACAATCCGGTGCTGAAAAAATACTTCCTTTTTACGTCATACGATCCGTTGATGACGACCTACAATGTACGTGTGGGGCGCTCGGACAAGGCTGAAGGACCATTTCTGGATTTCTTCGGCAATGATTTGCGCGACACGATTAATCATTATCCTATCCTGACTCATCCGTATCGCTTCGCGAACCATCCGGGTTGGGCCGGAACGGCTCATTGCGGCGTGTTTACCGATGCTAAAGGTAATTTCTACATGGCTCACCAGGGACGCCTTTGCCCGGACAATCAGTTGATGGATTTGCATTTGCGTGAAATAAAATGGACGAAGAACGGTTGGCCGGTGGTTTCGCCCGAGCGTTTTACCGGAAGTAAACAAACAGCCATCAGCAAAAAAGACATAGCCGGAACCTGGGAAGTTATCCGGGTTCAGGATGCGAAAACAGACCGAAAGCTGGAGTTTGGACAAATATTGTGGGGCGAAGGTGAATTGCGCAAAACCGAAGTAGATGCGTCTTCAGAGATTGTATTTCAGAAAAATGGAAAAATTTCGGGTAATGCAGGTACCTGGAATTTTGATAAAGAAGGTTTGACGCTGTTGCTGAATTCAGAAACGATTACGAATTTGATTGTTTTCAACGGTCACGACTGGGAAAATGAAATGGAAACAATCCTATTTACTGGTCTGGATAAAAACGGTTGTTCGGTGTGGGGTAAAAAAATGAAATAAACATTTAGTACATAATTTTGATTGATTTACACCCTGTTTTATCGGGGTTGATGCATTATCTTTGCAAATAAAGAATCAATTGTTCTTTTGCAAGAAATAAATATATAGTTACACAATAGTTTTTCAGTTATAAGGCGTAGATATAAGAACACATAGTTGTGAAATAATTAATTATTTCACTTTAGGTAGATTTACTTTCTG
>JBJOOU010000098.1:0-5001 GCA_046051105.1 Bacteroidota bacterium | reverse complement strand
TTTTATTGTTGCGTCAAGTTTTGGACAAAAGATTTGGGACTTTGGCAACAACACAGCCAGTTTCCCATTAAATTCAACAGGAGTTGGTACTGGACCTTTTCCAATAACTATCGATGGACTTAGTATAACTGGAATCTCTACAAATGCAAATATGGCCGTAATTGAAGCCAGTCCTAAAACTTTCACCAACTCTAATAATGTAGCATTTACCTTTGCAAATCGTCTGAAGTTTAATGGAGCTGGATATACAGGTGCAGCTGCTACAGACGTAACACCTCTAGTAAACATGCCTACTCAACGCTATTTAAGCTTTAATGTATCGGGCAATAGCACCATTTATATGATTGGTATCACAGGTTCAAGTTCATCAGCAAGAAAGATATTTGTTACTGATGGAACAAATTTAATCGGATCTGTAGATTTTCCGGCATCATCAGGCCCAGTTAATGATGGAACAATTACATACACAGGTGGAGCAACCACTCTTTATGTATTTTGCAATTCATCTTGTAGCCTTCACTATCTATCAGCAACGAATGTAATTACCGCAGTAAACAATATATTCGAGGACAACAACATAGCATACAATGGCACTGAAATAACTAACAATAAAAACCTTCATCTAAGCATATTTGATGCTACAGGTAAAAGAATACTGAATTCAACAAAATCAATATCCACATCCAATCTACCTCAAGGGCTATATATGGTTCGTGCTGAAGGATATAAAGATGTATTGAAATTCATCAAATAGAAAGGCATAACTTACGATTTAAAAAGGCTGATTCCAGTTTAGGAATCAGCCTTTTATATGTTCAGCATTCTCAGAATAAGAAGCTTATAAAAAAAGGAACATGTTTAAGCATGTTCCTTTTTAGGTTTTGTTGAGCTGAAATATTATTCTGCAGCAGGAGCTTCTTCAACTGCTGGTGCAGTAGCTTCAGCAGTTTTTTTAGCGCTCGAACGACGAGTACGGGCAGCTTTCTTAGCAGCTTTTTCTTTCAACATATTTTCGTTGTAGTCAACCAACTCAATGATACACATTTCAGCAGCATCACCCAAACGGAAACCTGTACGAAGAATACGGGTATAACCACCTGGACGGTTAGCAATTTTCTGTGATACATTTTGGAATAATTCAGTTACAACTTCTTTGTTTTGAAGGTAGCTGAATACAACACGACGTGAGTTAGTAGTATCTTCTTTTGATTTAGTCAAAAGTGGCTCAACATACACTTGCAATGCTTTAGCTTTTGCAAGAGTAGTGCTGATTCTCTTATGTAGAATAAGAGAAGAAGCCATGTTAGATAACAACGCCTTTCTGTGAGCCGTTTTACGGCCTAAGTGGTTAAATTTTTTATTATGTCTCATCTCTTTACTCTTTATCTAATTTATATTTGGCAATATCCATTCCGAAAGACAGATTAAGGCTTTCTAATTTTTCATCTAATTCTGTAAGCGATTTTTTTCCGAAATTGCGGAACTTCAATAAATCATGTTTGTGATATCCAGCCAATTGTCCTAATGTTTCAACATCAGCTGCTTTCAAACAATTAAGTGCACGAACAGAAAGTTCGAGATCAGTTAATTTCGTTTTAAGCAATTGACGCATATGCAGGATTTCTTCATCAAACTCATCGCCTCCTTCACCTTCTGTAACTTCTAATGAGATTTTCTCATCAGAGAACAACATAAAGTGATGAATAAGGATTTTAGCAGCTTCTTTCAACGCCTCTTTCGGGTGAATAGAACCATCAGTAGTGATATCCAGAACTAATTTCTCATAATCTGTAACCTGTTCCACACGATAGTTTTCAATTGCGTATTTTACATTACGTATTGGTGTGAAAATAGCATCAATTGGAATTACACCAATCTCCTGAGTAGGAGATTTGTGTTCCTCTGATGGTGAGTATCCACGACCTTTGTTTACTGTAATGTCAATCTGGAAACTTGCAGAAGGATCAAGTTCACAAATAACAAGTTTTGGATTCAACACTTCAAAACCAGTAAAATATTTGCTAATATCACCAGCAGTGAATTGTGTTGTTCCGGAAACATTGATAGTTACTTTTTCGTTTTCGATATCTTCAACAATTTGTTTGAAACGAACTTGTTTCAAATTCAGAATGATATTCGTTACGTCATCAATAACACCCGGAATAGTTGAATACTCATGTTCTATTCCTTCAATTTTGATGGAAGTGATAGCGAAACCTTCCAGTGAAGACAACAGGATACGGCGCAAAGCATTACCAATTGTAATACCGTAACCGGGTTCCAACGGACGGAATTCGAACTTTCCTTGAAAAGCGTCCGCTTCCAACATGATTACCTTTTCAGGCTTTTGAAATGCTAATATAGCCATGGTTTCACTTATTATTTAGAGTACAACTCAACGATTAATTGTTCTTTGATATTTTCAGGGATATCTTCACGTTCTGGAACGTGTAGATAAGTACCAGCCAAAGAAGAAGCGTTCCATTCGATCCATGGATATTTGCTGTGATTGAAACCATTCAAAGAAGCAGCAATTACTTCCATTGATTTGTCTTTTTCACGTACAGCAATAACCTGACCCGGACGAACATGGAATGATGGAATATTTACCACTTTACCATCAACTGTAATATGTTTGTGACCTACCAACTGACGTGCACCGGCACGAGTTGGAGCAAAGCCCAAACGATATACAACATTATCCAAACGCGATTCCAACAACTGAAGTAATACCTCACCGGTTACACCTTTAGTACGTTGAGCTTTTTCATACAGGTTACGGAATTGTTTTTCAAGAACTCCATAAGTATATTTAGCTTTTTGTTTTTCGCGCAACTGAATTCCGTATTCAGAGGTTTTTTTACGACGACCCTGGCCATGTTGTCCCGGAGGATAGTTCTTTTTACTCAACACTTTGTCTGGTCCGAAAATAGCTTCGCCAAATTTACGAGCTATTCTTGATTTTGGTCCAATATATCTTGCCATTTTATTTTGATTTTTTACTTGTTTATGAGTTCACGTAAGCAGGCCTGCACCGATACTGCCGCGACTGCTGAGAGGTTTTAGTTCTGCAATCCAAATCAGGACTGAGCCCTAATACACGAACTCGTTTAGTTATTCCTGATTATACTCTACGACGTTTTGGAGGACGACAACCATTGTGTGGAAGTGGAGTAACGTCAATGATTTCAGTTACTTCAATACCAGCACCGTGTACAGTACGAATAGCTGATTCGCGGCCATTACCTGGACCTTTTACGTAAGCTTTTACTTTTTTCAAGCCTAAATCAAATGCTACTTTAGCACAATCCTGAGCTGCCATCTGAGCAGCATATGGAGTGTTTTTCTTTGAGCCACGGAATCCCATCTTACCTGCTGACGACCAAGAGATAACCTGACCTTCACCATTTGTAAGTGTAACAATAATGTTGTTGAAAGAAGAGTGAACGTGTAATTGTCCTACACCGTCAACTTTAACGACTCTTTTCTTGGCTGCAACTGTTTTCTTTGCCATATATTTATTTCTATTTTTAGCTTTATCTAAAATTCGCTAACAGTTAAACCTTATTTAGTTGCTTTTTTCTTGTTTGCAACTGTTTTCTTTTTACCTTTACGAGTACGAGCATTGTTTTTCGTACTTTGTCCTCTCAATGGGAGGCCGATACGGTGACGTACTCCGCGGTAGCAACCGATATCCATCAAGCGTTTGATGTTCAGTTGAACTTCCGAACGAAGATCACCTTCTACCTTAAATTCGGCACCAATGATTTCGCGGATTTTAGCTGCTTGGTCGTCAGTCCAATCTTTCACCTTAGTGTCTAAATCTACACCGGCTAGTTCCAAAATCTTTTTTGCACTACTGCGACCTATTCCGTAGATATAAGTCAATCCAACTTCCCCGCGTTTATTTTGGGGTAAATCTACTCCGACAATTCTTATAGCCATAAACTATTTCTTAAATAAATGTTTTGTAAAATTAACCCTGACGTTGCTTGAACTTAGGATTTTTTTTGTTAATAACATACAAGCGACCTTTACGGCGTACGATTTTACAATCGTCGGTGCGCTTTTTTAGAGATGCTCTTACTTTCATAATGAAAATATTTATTTTTGTTGTTCTAAATTTCTTTCCGGAACCTGTATATGGTACGGTGTTACTTGTATCTAAACGAAATTCTTCCTTTTGACAAATCGTAAGGTGACATTTCAACTTTCACTTTATCGCCCGGCAAAATCTTGATATAATGCATTCGCATTTTTCCTGAAATATGAGCTGTAATAACGTGTCCGTTTTCCAACTCTACTCTGAACATTGCGTTTGACAATGCTTCGATAATCTTACCGTCTTGTTCAATTGCTGTTTGTTTGGCCATAAATTATATTGCTTTGTTACCTAATACTTCTTCTATAAATTCAAATGTGGATAAAATATCGGCTTTACCACGACGAATTGCGATAGAATGTTCAAAATGTGCCGATGGCATTCTATCAATTGTTCTTGTAGTCCAACCATCTTTTTCAAACACAAGATTCCGTTTTCCCATATTAATCATGGGCTCAATTGCAATGGTCATACCTGCTTTTAGCATAATACCATTACCACGTCTTCCATAATTTGGTACTTCAGGTGATTCGTGCAGGTTTCGTCCTACACCGTGTCCGATCATTTCACGTACTACAGAATAACCACGAGACTCGCAGTGATTTTGTATTGCAAAACCGACATCACCTAAACGTTTTCCATCTTGCGCCTGCTCTATACCTTTGTATAAAGATTCTTTGGTTGTACGGAGTAAATCAACAATTTCAGGTCTAACCTCGCCTACACAAAATGTATAAGCAGAATCGCCATGAAAACCATTTTTAAATACTCCACAATCGACAGATATAACATCTCCTTCTTGCAAAATCACTTTTTCCGAAGGTATACCATGAACAACCTGATCGTTCACCGATGTACAAATTGATTTAGGATAGCCGCTGTATCCCAGAAATCCGGGA
>JBJOOU010000097.1:0-6214 GCA_046051105.1 Bacteroidota bacterium | reverse complement strand
CACGAAACTCCATTTACGGTGAGTGTTGACAAGCTGGAAGGATGTACCACTGGAGTGTCGGCAGCCGACAGAGCAGCTACTTTTCTGGCACTGGCCGACCCGAATTCGAAACCGGATACTTTCGGTCGTCCCGGACATATTTTTCCACTCCGGGCACAAGCCAAAGGTGTATTGCGCAGAGCAGGTCACACCGAAGCAGCTGTGGATCTGGCACGTTTGGCCGGCTTAAATCCAGCCGGAGCGTTGATTGAAATCATGAACGAAGACGGCACCATGGCCCGCATGCCTCAATTGATGGAAATGGCTGAGAAATTCGACATGAAACTCATCACCATTAAAGATTTGATTTCCTATCGTTTGCAATCCGAATCGCTGGTGGAAATTGGCGAAATGGTAAACATGCCTACCAAACACGGCATTTTCAAACTCATTCCGTTCAAGCAACTTTCGAATGGACTAGAACACGTAGCACTGATAAAAGGCGAATGGGAAAAGGACGAGCCTGTATTGGTACGTGTACATTCCTCCTGCATTACCGGCGATATTTTCGGATCGATGCGTTGCGAGTGTGGCGAGCAATTGCACAAAGCTATGGAGATGATCGACAAAGAAGGCAAAGGCGTGGTGGTATATATGAATCAGGAAGGACGTGGCATCGGACTGATGAACAAAATGAAAGCCTACAAACTTCAGGAAGAAGGACTGGATACGGTTGATGCCAACCTTCATCTGGGATTCAAAGCTGACGAACGCGACTACGGTGTAGGCGCTCAGATATTACGCCAGGTAGGTGTAACAAAAATCAAACTGATGAGCAACAATCCCGTGAAGCGAATCGGACTCGAAGCTTATGGTTTATCAATCGTCGAAAATGTGGCCATCGAAGTAGCTCCCAATAAATACAACCAGTTTTATATGGAGACAAAGAAAACCCGCATGGGCCATGATTTGAAATACACTAAATAATTGACTGTACCAATGAATGCTTTAATTACGGGAGTAACTTCCGGATTTGGGAAAGCCATTGCTTTCAGGCTGGCCAAGCTGGGTTACCATATCATCATTACCGGTCGACGCGAAGAGAGATTAGCCGAAGTGGCTGATCAAATTCGCAAAGCGTATCCTATCGAAGTTTACACGCTTTGCTTCGATGTTCGCAACAACGAGGCCTGCATGGCAGCAATAAATTCAATTCCGGCGCACCTTCGCCCCATCGATTTGTTGATCAATAATGCTGGATTAGCCGCGGGTGCTTCGCCATTCAACGACAGCGATCTGGCTGATTTCGAGCAAATGATGGACACGAATGTAAAAGGTTTGCTGTACATCACCAAACTGATTGTTCCGGAAATGATCGGGCAGGAAAAAGGTCATATCATCAATATTTCCTCCATAGCCGGCATCGAAGTGTATCCCGGCGGCAGTGTGTATTGCGCCTCCAAACATGCGGTGAATGCCATTACCAAAGGCCTGAGAATCGATTTGGTGAAACATGGAATAAAAGTAAGTTCGGTATCGCCGGGCATGGCCGAAACCGAGTTTTCGATTGTAAGATACCATGGCGATGAAGAAAAAGCCAAAGCCGTGTACAATGGTTTGGTGCCTCTGAATGCCGAAGATATTGCAGATACGGTGGAGTTTATTATCACCCGTCCAGCGCACGTAAGCATCAATGACATTCAGTTAAATCCGGCTCAACAGGCCAACACCTACATATCACATCGAAAATAATACGCACAAATAGGGATCATCTGACGCAAGATTTTTCCGCATCAGGCAAGTTTTATAAAAAAAATAGCATATATTTGTCAATGCTAATCTTTTAGCACGGCAAGCAGAAATGGTCTTTCTGTCGAAAACAATTTTCCTAATCAAACAAAACAATCTGAAAATGAGCCCACTTGATTTAACCAAGGATCCTGAATTAACTTCTGGCGAAACTACTGAAATCACCAGCACTGTAGAAGAAACTGTAGCCACTGAAACTACAGATGTTATCGCTGATGAAACGACTGTAAATGAAACGGAGGTTGAAACTCCATCCACCGATTACAATGCATTTAACAAAACCCAATTAATTCAAACACTGAAGGAATTGGTAGAAAAAAACGTGGATGAAGTAAAAGAGGATGTCGAAGTGATCAAACAATTGTTTTACAAAAAGTTGAAAACGGAAGCAGAAGATCTCAAAAAATCATTCCTCGAAAGTGGTGGTGAAGAACTTGATTTCAAAGCACCAAAAGACGAACTGGAAGAGGCATTCAAAAATCTCCTCAACCAATTCCGCACCAAAAAAGCTCAGATTGCTGCTCAGATTGAAAAAGAAAAGGAAGAAAACCTGTTGCAAAAACAGCACATCATCGGCCAGATGAAATCATTGGTAGAAAACAACAGTGATGTATCTTCACACATTAATGAATTCCGTGCATTGCAACAAAAATGGAAAAGCATTGGCCAGGTACCTGCTACAGCTGCCACAGAGCTTTGGAAACAATATAATTTATACCAGGAAGCATTCTGGGATTTGATTAAAATCAACAACGAACTGCGCGAATATGATTTCAAGAAAAACCTGGAATTAAAAACCGCCATTTGCGAAGCTGCTGAAAAACTGGCCGACCTCGAAGACGTGGTTTCAGCGTTTCAACAACTACAAAAACTACACGAAGAGTGGCACGAACTGGGTCCGGTGGCCCGCGATTTGCGCGAACAGGTATGGACACGCTTCAAAGACGCATCGGCCCTTGTAAACAAAAGACATCAGGCTCATTTCGATACCATCCGCAAACTGGAAGAGGATAACTACCAGTTGAAACTGGCTCTTTGCGAAAAAATTGAGGCTTTTGACTTCAAAGACATCAACAATTATAAAGGATGGGACGAAGCTACTGAAACCATTCTGGCATGGCAGGAAGAATGGCGCACCATTGGTTTTGCTCCGCGCAAAGTGAATCAGAAAATTTTCGAACGCTATCGTACCGCTTGCGACGCATTTTTCGACGCGAAAGGGGAATACTACAAAGCTGCCAAAAATGTATTGAACCAGAATGCTGAATTGAAGAAAGCGCTTTGCGAAAAAGCAGAAGCGCTGAAAGATAGTGAAGACTGGAAAGATACTGCCGACAAGCTCATCCAACTACAAAAAGAATGGAAAACAGTAGGTCCGGTGGCCAAAAAATATTCCGACGATCTTTGGAAACGCTTTATTACCGCCTGCGATTATTTCTTCGAACAGAAAAACAAAAACATTTCGAGCCAAAAAAGCGTAGAAACTGAAAATCTGAACAAGAAGAAAGAACTGATTGCCAAAATTGCCGGACTGGAAAAAGGCGAAAACAGCAACGAAACGCTCACTACGCTGCGTGCGTTGATGGCCGAATGGGCAACCATTGGTCACGTGCCATTCAAAGAAAAGGACAAAATCTACAAAGAATATCGCGAAGCGGTGGACAAACAGTTTGAAGGACTGAATGTAGACGCTACCAACCGACGAATGGAATCTTTCAAAACCAACCTGAAAGATATGAGCACGAAGGGCGAAAACAAACTGTATCGCGAGCGCGACAAACTGATGAAAGCTTACGAGCACCTGAAATCGGAAATTGCTACTTACGAAAACAACATCGGTTTCTTCTCATCAAGCTCCAAAAAAGGAGGCGGCCTGATAAAAGAAATGGAACGCAAAATTGAGTCGTTGAAAGAAGAAAGCAAACTGATAGAGCAAAAAATCAATTTGATCGACGAAAACTTGTAAGCAAACTCAAGCTGAATATATCAGAAGGCGAATAGTCAATCAACTATTCGCCTTTTTTATGTACAGCCATTTATCAGAATTAAGCATCGTTCTTTATGATCCCTACCGCCATCACCACCGCCATTCGTTACAGTTACAGCAAGCGATACAATCTTTTGTTTTTTATCCTGCTGGTGGTGAGTTATTATTTTAATTTCTGGTGGTTCATGCAGCTGGTCGATCGGCCCATCGAAGCAACCATCTACTCCAGTGTAGCTTTGCATTGGTGCTCGGCCTTGTTTCTTGCGTCGTCTTTCTTTTGTTTCAAATCCAAAACCATTTCGCTGTATCTGCTGGCCTTCATTCATCTTTACCTGATGGCCAACCTGCTTTACTATCGCACCTATTTCACCTTAATGCCCATCGACAGCTACACGATGATCGGCAATCTGAACGGACTGTACGATAGTGTGGTTTCGGCCATCCACACTGCCGATACACTCCTGCTCATCCCCACCCTTTTGCTGAGCATCAGTTATCGGTTCTTTTTCAGAAAACGATTTTCGACCTCTTCGCTCGCTCCACGCATGATTACATTCAGCCTAATAATGAGTTCGATATTCGCAACGATTGCCATCAATTTATACATCGAACGCAACGAAGTCAGCAATTTGCTGTCGGACGAAAACGAGTTCAAATACGATGTCGTCGACGGCACCTCTACCTATGGTTTTCTGCATTGCTGGGGGTGGCAACTCCGTACCGCATTTCAGGGAACACAGGAACTAACTGCTGCCGAAAAGTCGAAAATCGAAACATGGCTGACCGCCCATCATGCCACACAGGATCTTAGCTTCGTCAGCTCATCAACGAATAAAAACCTGATTGTACTCATCGTCGAATCGCTGGAATCCTTTCCCATTGGCAAGCAATTGAACCACCAGGTCATCACTCCGTTTCTCAACGAACTGATACGCAACGAGCCATGCAGGTATTACCCCAACATGATTCCGCAGGTAAACATCGGCCACTCCAGCGACACCCAACTGATATTCAACACCGGCCTGCTGCCTCCACTGATGGGTGCGGCCTGTTTCAAATACCCGCACAACAGTTATTACACCATTCCTATTGCATTGCACGAAAAGGGCTACTACACCTGCACCCTGTTGGGCGGCAATGGTTCGTTCTGGAACCAGGGAGTCGTCAACAAAAATTATGGCTTTGACGACTTGATTTCAATAGAAAAATTCACCGACGACGAAAGCTTTGAAATGGGCCTCACCGACAGCACTTTTCTGGATCAATCGGCAACGAAACTCACAGCGTTTCGTCAACCATTCATGGCTCAACTCATCACCCTGAGTTCGCACGATCCGTATCGGCTCATCGACAACCGGATGTATTTCCGATGCCCCAAAGACACCCCGAAAGAACTAAGCAGATACCTCAATGCCGTGAATTATGTCGACAAATGTATCGGACTATTCATTGCAAAGCTGAAAAAAAGCGGACTGTTTCAAAATTCGATCATTCTCATTTCCGGCGATCATCAGGCCACCAAACAGCATCCTGCCGAATGGAGCAATTACATTTCAAAAACATGGAAATCGGCCATGAGCCGAACACCCTTCATCATTATCAACGGGGGCGACAAAAAAACCGACACTTCCATAGCCGGACAAATCGACGTGTACCCTACCCTACTCGATTTGATGAATCTTCACGACTATCCCTGGCACGGACTCGGCAACAGTTTGCTCAGCCGCAGTAAAAGTGCGGTGGCCGTAAATGCGCAATTCGAAGCCTTTAGCAACAACAATTCGGCCAGCAAAGAAAGCATCAAAAAAGCCCGCGAAGCATGGGAAATCTCCGATCTGATCATTCAGCACGATTATTTCAATAAATAAGGCGTACCCGACCACTACATTCTTTGGTCTTTTCCACTACCTTCTTTCGTCTTTTCCACTATCTTCCTTGGTCTTTTCCACTGCCTTCTTTGGTCTTTTCCACTATCTTCCTTGGTCTTTTCCACTACCTTCTTTGGTCTTTTCCACTATCTTCCTTGGTCTTTTCCATGGTTCTACTGGTTTTCCTATGAAAAAGTTTATTTAAAAACCTGCCTACGGCAGGCAGGCACATAAGGCACACAAAAGCTTATCTTATGTAGAATACTTATGTGTCCTTCTATATAAGTAAGCGATTAAATATTCGTTTACAAAGGTATCAACCTGAATTCGGGATAAGCAATAAATATCAAATAGAACATATTGAATAATCATTGTTGCATATCAAATATTTGGCAATATAATGTTTCGGTACTTTCGTCAAGTCGGGATGCGACATCAGCATCTAATCAAGGGATAGTGTCCCGTAATAGTTGTAGTGTTTTGCATTATTTACAGGATTGCAAGGTGCAGCGCACCGGAATATAGAACAAACAAAGCAATGCTTATCCCGAACTCAGGTTATAAACAAATT
>JBJOOU010000096.1:0-4206 GCA_046051105.1 Bacteroidota bacterium | reverse complement strand
AGAAGCTACTGTAACGCACCGCCGCTTCCGTTTCGGGGATTACAGAAAATACATAGGAGCCGCTGCTGTTGCAGCCTTGTTGATCGGATTTGGATGGTTGTACTTTATCCCGGAGAATAATCTGGCCGAATTGCAAAACGTGGCTTCGGTGGTATCGGTCGATTCGGTGGAAGATATTACCCTGTTTGTGGCCAATCAACCCCAGCTTCAACTGTCCGACAAAGTAAAGTTGAAATTGTCAGATGAATCAATGGAGCTCAACACCAACAATGGCGACAAAATCGCCATCAACAATCTGAGTTTTTCCGATAAGGAATTTGCCAGTCTGGTGGTGCCCCGCGGACGGAAAGCCAGTGTGGTGTTTGCCGATGGTTCCAGAATCACCGTTCGTCCCGGAACAAAGATTTCGTTCCCTACCGCCTTCAATGGTTCGCAACGACATGTATTTATCGAAGGGGAAGCTTTTTTTGAAGTAGCTAAAAATAAAAAAGTACCGTTTATCGTTTCCACCCCACAAATGAATGTACGGGTGCTGGGTACCACCTTTGATGTGAATTCGTACCCCGAAAACAAAACCAACTCAGTGGTACTGGTGACCGGACGGGTAAAAGCCGGCCCCGACAACAGTAGTGAGGTAGAAATTACCCCTAACCAAATGTATTCATACAATAAGCAGAATAACACATCCAAAGTCGACCAGGTAGATGTATACAACTACATCAGCTGGAAAGATGGAATTCTGAGTTTTAACAGCGAAAGTCTTACGACGGTGCTGGGCCAACTTGGTAATTACTTCGGGGTTGATTTTGACTACGATACAATAAAACTAAGAGACATCAGAATCACAGGCAAACTCGACCTGAATCACGATCTGGATTCAGCACTAAAGGTGCTTGCCGAAATTTCGAACACGAAGTTCAATACTATGAATGCAAAAATTAAAGTTGATGTCAAACCTTAAATCGAACAGCCTATGGATAGATAAAAAAGAACGCAAAAAAAGAAGAAAATCCGGAAAATACTGGCATATCTTCCGGACTTATGACTTTGAAAATAAGTCTCCAAGTAAATAAAAGGTTATTTCTCAAAATCGCAGTAAAAGTATGAAAATATATTCTTATTCTAACTTTCATAATGGAAGAATATCCGGGTCGACCCGATTTTTTAGTATTCTTCTGATTTTATTGTTTCTGACCGGCAACATGCAAACTGTATTTGCAGCCGGAAAACCGGAACTTATCACCCTCGATGTAAACAACAAAACCATTAAATATGTATTTGGTTTGATCGAGAAAAAAACAAATTTTATATTCATTTACAACGACGGCGTACTTGATACTCAGAAAAAAGTGAGTGTAAAAGCAAGTAACGAAGCTGTAGAAACTGTATTGGGCAAAGTACTGGCTGGCACCGGTGCTACCTACAAAATCAGCAACCGTCAGATCATCATTGTCAGCAACAAAGAGGACAAGAAAACCAGTAGTACAATCCAGTCAGAAGGCAACAGCACCAGTATTCAGGGGACAGTGCTCGACGACGAAAACAAACCTATGGCCGGCGTAACTATTCGGCTGAAAGGTGGCAAAATAGGTGCTGTTTCCAATATGGAAGGTCATTTTTCAATAAATGCAGCAGCCAATTCCACTTTGTTGTTTTCAACAGTAGGCTATCAAACTGAGGAAGTTGCAATCAACAATCAGACCAACTTAAAAGTGATGATGCGTGTTGACGCTCAACTGATGGACGAAGTAGTGGTAGTAGGTTATGGTGCCGTGAAAAAAAGCGACTTAACAGGGTCTGTATCTGCACTGAAAACCAAAGACTTCAACAAAGGCGTGGTAACATCACCTACCGACCTGATGCAGGGCCGTGTAACGGGGGTAAACATTACCACCAATGGTGGCGAACCGGGTGCAGGAGTTTCGGTACGCGTACGTGGAGCCAACTCCATCCGTTCGGGTCAGGAACCGCTATATGTGGTGGATGGTGTACCTTTGGACATTACTGACGTACAACCATCGGGAGCTTCGACTACCGGCGTGGGCGACGCAGCATCCAAAAACCCGTTGAACTTTTTGAACCCGGATGATATTGAGTCGATCGACATTCTGAAAGATGCGTCGGCTACCGCTATCTATGGTGCCCGTGGTGCCAATGGTGTGATAATGGTTACCACCAAAAAAGGGAAAGAAGGCCGCACTCAGGTTAACTATTCGACTTATGCAGGATGGTCGAATCTTCCTAAAAAAATTGATCTACTATCAGCAGCTGATTATACAGCACAGCGTGCTTCGCTGGGTTTAGCAGCCGACAACAAAGGGGCAACTACCGATTGGCAGGATCAGATTTTCCGTCAGGCTTTTACACAAAGTCATAACTTATCATTTGGCGGAGGAACCAAAAACAGTACTTACCGCGCATCATTCGGCTATATGGATCAGGAAGGTATCATCAAAAAAAGCGGAATGGAAAAATACAATGGTCGATTGAATATCTCTACGAAAGCGCTAAACGACAAACTAACCATTGAAGGAGGATTGACAGTAGCCCGCACCAACGACCAACGTGCTCCTCTGGGCGAGACAGGTGGAGTTGAAGGCGACCTTTTGTTGGCAGCCCTGAAACTGAACCCTACTTATCCGGTGTATAACACAGATGGTTCTTTTTATCAGCTGACCGATCAGGTACGTAACCCATTGGCAATGATAGAGCTTACCAACGACAACACTCAAACCGATCGTATTCTGGCCAACATATCGGCGCAGCTAAACATATGGAAAGGTCTGTCATACAAAGTAAATCTGTCGTACGACGAAAACAAAGCGTCACGCAAGGTAACTCAGGATGCAAAACTGTCATACATGTCTGATAAGGGTACTGCCTATATCAGCAATGTAGAGCAAGGAAGTCAATCTATCGAAAACTTGCTTTATTACAACTTCAACCTGGGTAGCAGCCACAAATTCAATGTATTGGCAGGTCATTCATATCAAAAATTCAGAATATATCAATATTCGATGAGTGAAACAGGTTTTGCGTCCAGCGAAGTGAACAACCTGAATGATTTACTTTTAGGTAAAAATACTGCTGTAACTGCACTATCTGATATCACCTTAAACGAATTGCAATCTTATTTTGGTCGCATCAACTACAATTTGCTTGACAAATACCTGTTTACAGTAAACTTTCGTGCAGATGGTTCCACCAAATTTGGTGTCGATAACAAATACGGATATTTTCCATCCTCAGCCTTTGCATGGCGCATGGGCGAAGAAAAATTCATCAAAGATTTGAATATCTTCAATGATTTGAAGTTGCGTATAGGCGCAGGTGTTACAGGTAACCAGGAAATTGTAAGTAAGATAAGCTCAACCACCATGACTGCCATCACTGGTTCTTCATTTGATGGAGGTTCTACCACTATCAATGGTTACACATTGGTAAGAACTCCTAACCCAAAATTGAAATGGGAAAAAACCACCCAATACGATGCAGGACTTGATTTTGGATTTTTTAAAGGTCGATTGAGTGGAACGCTTGACGTTTTCAGCAAAATCACTACCGACTTAATGCTATATGTGCAAACTAAACAACCCTCTCCTACCAGCTATCAATATATCAACTCTGATATGAATATCTATAACAAAGGGGTAGAATTGGCATTAAACGGAGTCATGATTGCCAAAAAAGATTTCAACTGGTCGGCTAACGTCAACTTCTCGAAAGTGAACAACAAGGTAGACAACATGACCGAGTTCCTGAGTATTTCTACTGGTTATGCAAGTGGCCCCGGTATCACTACCGCTGCTACACAACGGATTATGAATGGTTATTCGTTAGGGACATTCTGGGGAAAAACATTTTTAGGTTTTGATGCTGATGGAAAAAGTATGTTTGCAAAAGATGCCAACGGAACTGTTATCGAAGGTAAAATTGGTAGTGCAATGCCCGATTTCACTTACAATTTCGGCACCAGCCTTACCTGGAAACAATTGGATTTCAGCGTGAACTTCAACGGTGTATATGGCAATGAAGTATACAACAACCTGGGCAACTTGCTGAACAACATGTCGAACTTCTCCGCTGGCTGGAACGTAGTAAATTCAGCTATCGACAAAGGAGAAGCTAAAAACAATGTATTGGATTATTCAAGCCGTTATATTGAGGATGGCTCATATTTGAGATTGGCCAATGCAACAATTGGTT
>JBJOOU010000095.1:0-6380 GCA_046051105.1 Bacteroidota bacterium | reverse complement strand
TGTCCCGGGCATCTATATGGTATTTGTCAACCCCAACTACCCCTTATCCCGTTTGGGGATGTTTGTACATAGCGGCTTTTTCAACAGCAACCAGCATTTCTTCCTGAAATCAGGCCTGTTTCTATACAAAGGGGATGATCCTGTCAATGATATATACGGAACTAAAAGTGATATTACATATAAAAAACCGAAAATGATCGTCAAAGTACCGGCTATGATTGAATATCGAATGTCGGAAGGCAATGTACAGCCCCTGATTGCTGTAGGATACAATTATTATCGATTCACAGTGGATAATCCGGACACACAAGCACTCATGCCCGCCATTTGCCCGGGGCTAAACATCAGCATGGGCAAACGATTCTCTGTACGACTGAATGCCGAAATTGAATTCAATAACAACAAGCTGACTTCCTGGACACCCGAAAAGCTGAAAAGAGCCGGATTATTTGCCGGATTACAAATAAAATTATAGAAAGGCTAAACAACATAGTGCTAGTCTGAGTTATTATCAGAAATAAAACCAGCCATATGACGACAATAAACAACGGAATAATCAGCATAGCGGTCAAAGCTCCTGGTGCCGAACTTTGCAGCCTGAAAAAAGCAGGCGAAACACACGAATACATGTGGACAGGCAACCCCGAATTCTGGGCCGGGCAATCTCCCGTACTTTTCCCTATTGTAGGCTCCGTTCAAAACGAAACCACCGAAATCAACGGGCAGGTTTATTCATTCAAAAATCATGGTTTTGCCCGCCGACAGGAGTTTCAACTCATAAAGAAGCTGGACAACAAACTGGTATTCAGCCTCACCGAAAACGAAGAAACCCTCAAAAGCTATCCATTTAAATTTGAACTTCGATTGTCTTATACACTTATTGACTCCGAAGTGCAAATTGCCTACGAAGTTCGCAACACTGATAATCAGGAAATTTACTTCCAACTGGGAACACACCCGGGCTTCAACTGCCCCATGGAAGACGGATTATCCATGAACGATTATCATCTGGAATTTTCAGACCTGGAAGATGCTAAACGGTATTTCGTCAACGATAGCAATTTAAACATCGCAGGCAAAGAGCAAGTCGTTTTCAATAGCGCCAACATGCTTCCACTCAATCACGAACTATTTTATGAGGGCGCACTCATTTTCCGTGATCTGAAATCGAAATCGGTGGAATTGAAAAGCAACAAAGGACATCGCTCGCTCAGAATGAGTTGGTTCAATTTCCCCTACATGGGCATTTGGCAACCGAAAAATGCGCCATTCATCTGCATCGAGCCATGGCATGGACTGGGCGACAGCGATACGCATCGCACTGCTTTCAAAAACAAGGAAATGATCGTAACTTTACAACCGAACGATGCGTTTCATGCTGCGATTACCATCGAAGTATAATTTCGGTAGTAAATAACAGTGTAAACATCCCAAAAAACATGCACCTGAAAACACGAACCCGAAACATTATCCGCACACTCACGGTGGCCACCCTGCTGTTTTTGGGCTACGCCTACTTCGAATTCCATTGGCTGAAAACCACACAACTGGTTATTCAGTCGGCCGACATACCACCCGCTTTCGACGGCAAACGCATCGTCTTCTTCAGCGATGTACACGAAGGACGCTTTTTTTCGAAGAAACGAGTAGCTGCATTGGTACAGAAAGTAAATGCCTTGCACCCCGACATCGTTATTCTCGGGGGCGATTATGTTTTAGGAAAATACAAAGGAAATACCTATTCTTTTTTCAAAGAAATAAAAAAACTGAAAAGCCCCCTGGGCGTGTATGGCGTTATCGGCAACCATGACTACTGGTCGAGCCGTACCCTCACCATAGAACAGATGCAGAAATACGGAATCCACGACTGCGACAACCGCGCTTTCTGGATCAAAAGCGGAGCCGACAGCATCAAAATTGGCGGCCTACACCAAACTGCGACACCCAATCAAATCCCGGACAGCATGACGCAGGATGTAAAGCCAACAGACTTTATGATACTCGTTTCGCACAAACCGGATAAAATCATGCAGCTGCAATCCAACAAAGTGAATCTTACTCTTTCCGGCCATACTCATGGCGGACAAATCACCCTCTTCGGCCTCTACGCCCCTGTCCTACCCGCCATTTCCGACAATGGATTTGCCATCTTCCCAACGGGCGAATACCAAAATTACCGCTATGGAATGATTCAAAACGGCAATATTCAATCTTATGTTAGCTCAGGTGTGGGTGGTCTGTTGCCCTTTCGCTTCTTCTGTCGCCCCGAAATCGTAGTCATTCAGCTCCAACACATTCCCGCAAAAAAATCAGTCCCCACTAAATAACAACTTGCAAAACCTCCATATTTTAATTACTTTTGAAGTTCAATGAGTTTGTAAAGTTTATTGAGTTTGTAAAGTTCATCAAGTTTATAAAGTTATCGAGTTTATAAAGTTCATAAAGTACCAATCAACCAAGTACGCGAAGCAATTAACACGAAATAAATAACGGCGAAGCCAAATATCACGGAGTAAATAACGCACGAAGTGCAAATATCACGAAGTAAATTACGGCGAAACCAAATATCGCACAAAGTGCAACTATCGGCCAAAGGCCAAATAACCACACAATATGACGACCATCAACGATTACAAAAATATATTCTTCATCGGAGTAGCCGGAACCGGCATGAGTGCCATTGCACAATACCTGCAAGGCATTGGTAAAAACGTAAGCGGCAGCGACCGCTACTTTACTCCCGACACCCCCAACGATACCCGCACCAAACTCGAAGCCGAAGGCATTCAGTGCTTCCTGCAGGACGGTAGCGGCATCAACGAGCAAACCGACCTCGTGGTGGTATCTACCGCCATCGAAGACACCGTATTCGAAGTAAAAAAAGCGAAAGAATTAAATATTCCCATCCTGCGCCGCTCGCAGGTATTGGCCCTCATCGCCGAAAGCCGTAAAACCATTGCAGTAGGCGGTACATCGGGTAAAAGTACCACTTCGGCCATGATATTCGACATTCTGCAACATGCAGGATTGGAACCCAGCATCATCAGCGGTGCCGGACTCACCAGCATCATCCGCGAGGGGAAAATCGGTAACGCCAAAGTGGGTAACGGCGAATGGCTGGTAATTGAAGCCGACGAAAGTGATGGTTCCATTGTGCAATACAAACCCGAAATCGGACTGCTGCTCAACATCGACAAAGACCACCAGGAAATTGACGAACTGATGAGCATTTTCGGCACATTCCGCGACAATACCAAAGGCATTTTCATCACCAACCGCTCCAACAAACTGGCAGCGCAACTATCGATGAGTGCCGAAAACGACTTTGCGGCCGACCTGAGCCACAAAGCTGGATATATTGCCAAAGACTTCGTACAAAACGGTTTCCAAATTCAGTTTTCGGTAAATGGCCAACTGGTTACCATGAACACCGTAGGCAAACACAACATGGAAAATGCGCTGGCGGCCATCGCTGTAGTGAGCCGACTGGGCGTAACCATTGCCACCAGTGCCGAAGCGTTGGCCAATTACGAAGGCATCTACCGCCGCCACCAGATTATTGGCGACAAAAACGGCGTGCTGCTCATCGACGATTACGCCCACAACCCTGCCAAATGTGCGGCCTCCATCTCGGCTTGCCAACCCATAGCGCCTAAAGTAATTGCCTGGTTTCAGCCACACGGCTACGGTCCTACCCGCTTCCTGCGCAACGATTTCGTACAGGAAATTGCGGCTGCATTGCGTCCCGAAGATGAAATATGGATGAGCGAGATATTCTACGCCGGCGGCACTGCGGTGAAAGACATCTCAGCCAACGATCTGATACAGGACATCCGCCAGTTGGGTAAAAATGCCTACTTCGTAGAAAACCGCAACGACCTGGTCGATGCCATCCGCCCACACATCGAGCAACCCACCGTATTGTTGCTGATGGGTGCCCGCGATCCCGGACTGGAAGTTTTTGCCAAAGAAGTATTGGAGAAATTGTAGTAGAGACGCCATTTATGGCGTCTCAAATTCCAATTCACATTTATCACGTCTCAATACCCGAAATACAAACACACTAAAAACCATCCGACATGACAACCGAAAATGAAGATATTCGCTGGGAACAGCGGTTTGCCAACTATAGAAAAGCACTGAGGAAGCTTGCTGCTGCGGTGAATTATGTTCTTGACGAAATAGAGAATGAAGTGGAACTAGAAGACATGGATGATCTTAAGCTTGAAGGCCTGATTCAACGATTTGAATACACCCACGAGTTGGCATGGAATGTAATGAAAGATTACGCCATTTACCAGGGTAACAACTCCATTGCTGGCTCCAGAGATGCTATCAGATATGCATTATCGGTAGGCTTGATTGAAGACAAAAAATGGATGGAGACCATTGCAGACAGAAACAGAACATCGCACACCTACAACGAAGAAACGGCTTACGAAATATTGGAAGATGTCATTGAAACGTATTTTCCTCTTTTCAATCGATTTGAAACGAAAATGGAAGAACTTCGTAGTGGCCAACAGGAATCTCTTTTTTGACACAGCTATGCAATACGGACTGAATGACGAGGAAAGAAAGCTGCTAAATGACCTGTTTTCCAAACATCACAAACTGGATGCAGTCATTTTATACGGCTCAAGAGCCAAAGGGAATTTCCGCCCCAACTCGGATGTGGATATCTGTTTGGTGGGCACTCAACTGACCAAAAGTGATATGAACGCCATCGACAACGAAATTGATGATTTACTTCTGCCCTATTTCTTTGATATTTCCATTTTCCATCACATAACCAATACCGACTTGCTGGATCATATTCACAGAGTGGGTATACAACTTTACAGCAAATAACTTCGAATAACTTTTATCATTTACACAAGTTCTATTTTTAACCACATGGCCTAATTTTTAAATTACTCTTAGTTATATTGAAACGAGCCCCTAAAGTTGCTAAATTCAATCAAACTTCGTGAAATAACCTGTTATTTCACAGCTATGTGTTCTCTAGTCTTATATCTTTACAGAAAAAAAACTACTGTGCAACTATGTGTTTATGAAACTTATAAAATGACTATTTATGGAAAAACAACATTACGTCCTTCACCTCAACCCATGCCGACCTGATTTTGCACAAACAATGACCGATACCGAAAGAGCCATCATGATGCAGCATGTGGCCTATTGGACCGAACTCATGAATCAGGGAAAAGTCCTGGCATTCGGCCCCGTGCTCGATCCGAAAGCGGTCTACGGCCTGGGCATTATAGAAGTGGAAAGTGTAGAAGAGGTAGAAGCATTTATCGCCAACGATCCCGCTTCTTCCATCAACAGCTACGAATATTTCCCCATGCGGGCAGTGGTTCCAAAGAAATAAGCCACCTGACTACAATCTTCCCCTTTCAAGGGAAGTCCCCACAGGAGGATGGGGTAATTCAGCATTTTGATTAGTATCATCCTTACATGCCGTATAAAATTTATCTTCCTTCCATCTCAGCACATTGTTTTGTATATAATCAGCAATTCGGTTCATTTCCTCCTGATCCCTCACAATATGATCATGAAACCGGGCCTGCCACCCAAAATCCAATTTATTTTCATTCGCATAACGGGTAACAGATGATTTGAAATTTGAAATTTGAAATTGCATGCGATAATCGCCCGCATTTATTCGCAATAGATTGCATTTTTTCGTTTTTCAATATCAATGAATTTTGTTCCGCCGCCCCTGTTTCTGCCGTCCCCGTAGAGACGCCATATATGACGTCTCTACAATCGACGTCGCAACCACCGTCTCTACAATTCGCGTCAATACAATCGTCGTCAATACAACCATCGGCCCCGCCATTGCAATCATTTGATTTTCCATCAAAAATATCATTGATTAACACGATCAAATGCACATGATTAGGCATTACAACAAACAGGGGAAATTCAACACCGGTAAAATGATACCCAACATTTTCAATACATTCCACCGCATATTTCCCTATTTCCGACAATATCATTTCATCCTTCCGAATCTCACCAAAATAATGTTGCCTATGTAGCGTACATATCGTCACAAAATATTCGCCACCGTTGTAATCGTGCCATTGCGCACGTGCCGACGGTATCCGGTATTTGTTTTGAAATTTTACAGGTTTCATACTATTGCGATTTAATATATTTTCTGCGAACCCCGCACCCCTACCACCGTAGAGACGCCATATATGACGTCTCTACACACCGCGTCCGCACAACGATCGTTATCCACACCAACCCCAATTACGCATGGTTATAAATCATCATTTCCAATCCAGATCGGTATGATACGGAATCTGATGGTTGCCGACCAGAATTTAATGTTTTCTATAACTGCTGCACTGTCGGACATTTACTAT
>JBJOOU010000094.1:0-25526 GCA_046051105.1 Bacteroidota bacterium | reverse complement strand
CTAACTGGTAAAATAAGCATATTAGTCTGTTCCTCGAGCATCCTCATTTTATAACCCGTGTTTGGGTTGATGATATAGTAATTGGCAAACTAAACTCATTAACTGGTCCTCATGTTTATAGCTTGCCAGCTACTCTCAAAAAGGGTAAACACCGCCTGACGGTAAGGATCGACAACCGGATGAAAGATATCGATGTTGGTTCCAATTCGCATAGTGTGACCGATCATACGCAGGGAAACTGGAATGGTATGGTGGGAAAATTGGAGTTAACAACGAAGCCGCTGATTTATTTTGATGACATTCAGATCTTTCCTGATTTGAAGCTAAAACAGGTGTTGGTGAAAATTAAACTTAAATCCGATTTAGCCCAAAATATAGAACTGAAAATAAACTTGTCAGCGAAGAGTTTCAATTCGCCTGTCAGTCATTCTGTTGTGCCCAAAGACACGATGATACGTGTTTCGGCTACAGAATCTGAAGTGCAGATGGTATTACCTATGGGAGACGATTTCCTGACCTGGGATGAATTTAGTCCGGCGTTGTATAAACTTACAGCCACTCTTCAGTATGGAAAAGAACTTGAGCAGAAGCAGGTTGATTTCGGTATGCGAGAAATTACTATAGAAGGTAAATGGTTTTACGTGAATGGTGTACAAACCATGATGCGTGGAACGGTGGAAAATGCTTTATTCCCTCTGACAGGTTATCCACCTATGGATGTAGAGTCCTGGGAGCGGGTTTTTCGCATTTGTCGTTCTTATGGACTGAATCATATGCGTTTTCATTCCTATTGTCCACCCGAAGCGGCTTTTGTTGCGGCAGATAAGATAGGTTTTTATCTTCAACCCGAAGGACCCAGCTGGCCCAATCACAGTACCCAACTTGGTAGAGGACTCCCCATTGATAAATACCTGATGGACGAAACTATTCGAATGACTAAAGAATATGGAAATCACCCATCGTTTTCGATGATGGCATGTGGCAATGAGCCACGTGGTGCATGGGTGCCGTGGGTAAGTAAGTTTGTTGATTACTGGAAGGCCGCTGATAAACGAAGAGTGTATACCGGTGCTTCGGTAGGACAAGGCTGGGCATGGCAACCTAAAAGTCAGTTCCATGTAAAAGCCGGAGCGCGTGGCTTAAACTGGAACAATAATATTCCCGAATCTATGTCGGACTACCGCAGCAGGATTGACTCCATCAAACAGCCCTACATATCGCACGAAACGGGGCAGTGGTGTGCTTTCCCCGATTTTGATGAGATAAAGCAATATACCGGAGTTACCAAAGCTAAAAACTTTGAACTATTTCAGGAAGATTTGGCCGACAATGACATGGGCGGACTGGGGCATGAGTTTATGATGGCCTCGGGACATTTGCAAACACTATGTTACAAGCACGAAATTGAACGCACATTGCGCACTCCCGATTATGCAGGATTTCAACTGCTGAGTTTGAACGATTATTCGGGTCAGGGCACAGCGCTGGTAGGGGTACTCAATGCAATGTGGAAGGAAAAAGGCTATACCGATGCGAAGGAGTTTAGTCAGTTCTGCAACAGCACTGTGCCTCTAATCCGTACAAAACGATTTGTATATTATTCTACCGATACCCTTGAGGCGCAGGTTGAGGTTGCTCATTTTGAAAAAGAAATTTTGAAGAATGCAGTTACTCTGTGGCAACTTACCGATAAAAACGGTAAGGTGCTAAAATCGGGGCAGTTCGCTGCTAAAGACCTTCCTGTTGGGAATAATATCAGCCTGGGTACATTGCAGATTTTGCTTACCGATGTGCAGATGCCTTCTAAGCTAAATTTGCAAGTATCGATAGCTGGCACTTCTTTCAAAAATAACTGGGATTTTTGGGTATATCCTGTTAAAAAGGAAAAGCCGCAAACCACCGGTATTTATATTGCTACTGAAATGGATGCCAAAGCGCAGGCTGAACTTGACAAAGGCGGCAAAGTATTACTATTGGCAGCGGGAAAAATACAATACGGTAAAGATGTAGTACAATATTATACGCCTGTATTCTGGAATACTTCATGGTTTAAGATGCGTCCTCCGCATACTACCGGCGTCTATATTCGCAACAACCATCCGGTATTTCAGGATTTTGTGACAGAGAACTGGGGAAATATGCAATGGTGGGAACTTGTGAATCGTACGCAATGTATGTTGCTCACCGATTTTCCAAAAGGGTTCCAGCCCATTGTGCAGCCCATTGATACATGGTTTGTGAACCGCAAGCTCGGGTTACTGTTCGAAGCCAAAGTAGGCAAGGGCAAGCTTGTGATGACTACCATGGACTTGCTATCCAATCCGAAAGAAAGACCGGTAGCCGATTGTATGTATCGATCGATTATTAATTATATGCAATCGCCACAATTCAACCCGGCAGGCGAAGTTGATAAGCAGCAAATACAAGATCTCTTTGTGAAGGTGGCGGCACCGATAAATTCGTATACCAAAAGCAGCCCTGATGAATTAAAGAAGGATGTGAAATAACTCTTGAGCTATCTTCGGAGTTGATAAAGTGAACAGTTGAAAAGCGAATCATCTTGCATGGTTCGCTTTTTTTATTTCTGCGATAAAATATTCTTTTGAAAGATGCGTTTATTGAAATAAATATATAACTTTGTATTTCAAAGTACTTTTATTTATGGAAAAAGAACTGGAAGATATTAGAGCAATTCGTGAGATGATGGAAAAATCATCTAAATTTTTGTCATTAAGTGGTTTGTCGGGCGTATTTGCTGGATGTACTGCTTTGGTGGGGGCGGCTGTTGCTTATTTTTATATTTTGCATCAGCCGGTCGACAAGCTGGTTTCGTATGTTATTCTGGATGCGGGTATCACGTTGGTATTGGCCATTGGGTTTGGTATTTTGTTTTCGGCTCGCAAAGCGCATAAGAAGAATCAGAAATTGGTGAATGCTCTAACATTGAAGCTTATTTATAATATGGCCATTCCATTATTGGCAGGTGGAGCTTTGTCGTTGATATTGATTATGCGTGGTCAAATTGAGTTGGTGGCTTCGATAACGCTTTTATTTTATGGGCTGGCATTGGTCAATGTATCTAAATATACACTGGACGAGATTCATTATCTGGGAATTACCCAAATCGTTTTGGGATTGGCGGCTGCACTGTTTCTGTATCATGGTCTGTTGTTCTGGACCATTGGTTTTGGTCTTTGCCATATCGTTTATGGTGCTTTTATGTATAAAAAATACGATTTGAAATAACTGACCCATGGCCAATATTATTGCAAATCTGAACAAAGCCTTCGATAGTCGTATCCGTTTAGGGATCATGTCGGTACTGATGGTAAATGATTCGGTTGATTTCAACACGATGAAGGAACTGTTGGATCTGACGGATGGCAATCTGGCCAGCCATATCAAAGCGCTGGAAGGATTGGATTATATTTGTTCTACCAAGCAATTTATTGGCCGTAAACCCAATACACAGTATAAAATTACCGAAACAGGGCGTACCAGCTTTCAGGAACATCTGAACGGGCTGGAGCAATTAATCAGAAAATAATTTTTTTTACCCATGTACTTTGAAATGCAAAGTACTTTTGTTTAATTCTAAGAATTCAGCATGTATGGAACCTCTCATTCAACAAAAGGTTGAGAAAATCAGCCAGTCGATTACTTTGAAAGCCATTATTATTGGCTTTATGACCTTGCTTATGCTTATTCCCGGTGCTATGATCGAGAACCTGATTCAGGAGCGACAAACCCGTAGTACTGAAACGATCGAAAAGCTTAATGAAAAATGGAGCCGGTCGCAAACTTTAAACGGACCCTACCTGACGATTCCGTATGAAACTACGTTGAAAGATGAAAAAAATAAGCCGCAACAGGAACAACATGTGTTGGTATTAACCCCGGAACAGCTTCAGATACATTCGAAACTGATACCCGAAGAAAGACATTATGGAATTTATAAAGCGATATTGTACAAAAGCGAATCGGAAATTACAGGAAATTTCCAGCCGGGGGTATTTCAGGTTCCGGACAATAGTCGTATGCTTTGGGAGAAGGCAAAAGTACGCATAGGCATCAGTGACTTGCGTGGAATGACCAACAATCTGGATTTTGTTCTGAACGGGCGACATTATTCCGCCGAAGCAGGTGGTGAAAATGATGGAATCGGGCAAGGGCTGGAAATTGCTCTCTCCGGTGCTATGGACACTGTAGGAACAAAAGGTAAGCTTGACTTTCGGTGTCAGTTGAAGTTGAAAGGTAGCAGTGAAATGAAGTTTATACCTGCCGGGCGTACAACGCAGGTTAAACTGGCTGGCAACTGGCCTTCTCCGGGGTTTGTAGGAAGTTTTACGCCTGAATATAAGATGGATAAGCAGGGATTTGAAGCTCAATGGAATGTGTTGCACTTCAATCGTAATATACCTGAATATTGGATTGATTCGTCAATAGAGACGATAAAGGATACCTCGTTTGGTGTTAATCTGGTGGAAACAGTCGATCATTATCAGCAGAATATGCGCTCGGCGAAATACGCATTTATGTTTATTGCACTCACTTTCGTGTTGTTCTTTTTTGTAGAAATCCTGACTAAAAGGAAAATACATCCGATACAATATTTACTGGTAGGAGTTGCATTGATCCTGTTCTACAGCTTATTGCTTTCCATTTCAGAACAATTGTCATTTGGGTTATCGTATCTTATAGCCAGTGGAGCCACAGTTGCACTTATCGTAATCTATGCACACAGTATTTTTAAAACGATGGCTCAAACAGGCATCCTACTGGGAATTCTGACTTCACTTTATGTCTTTTTATACGTTGTGTTGCAGCTCGAGGATGTGGCTTTGCTGATTGGCAGTATCGGTTTATTTGTCATTCTGGCGGTAATTATGTACGTGTCCCGTAAAATTACCTGGTACAAAAATCAGGAATAGAAATTTGACTTGAACAAATTCTTACAGCCAATTCTTTTGATTTGGCTGTAATCTATTTTTTTATCATTTGCGTGATAGGATCAATAATAATCCCAAGGCCGTGAGTATAATAATTTTACTCCATTTGGTGATATTCCAGAACCTCGGACTGTTCATATAGTGAGTGAGCTTGCCAGCCAAATATGCAACGATGCTGAAAATGAGAAACGCTTGTATTGCAAACGTAATTCCGAGTATAAACATTTGATAGGTGACACTCATTCTCTGGTGGCTGATAAACTGTGGCAAAAAAGCGATGAAAAACAAAGCTACTTTGGGGTTAAGTACGTTCATCAAAAAACCTTTTTGTATCAGCTGTAGGGTAGGGGAGGAGTTGTTTCCACTTTCGGAACTCATTTCTATTCGTTTTTCGCTTAGGGCTTTATAAGCCATGTAGAAAAGGTAGAATGCTCCACAAAGCTTGATGCCCGTAAACGCAAACTCCGATTGTTTAATGACAATTGCTAAGCCGGTAGCAGCAATAATGGTATGTACTAAAACGCCCATTGCCAAGCCCAATGAAGTGAAAATACCTTCGCGTTTCCCTTGTGACAGACTTATTGTAAGTACAAAAATATTGTCAGGTCCGGGCATGATCGTCAGCAGCATAGAAGCTCCTATAAAAGAAATATAAAGTCCTAAGTCCATGAAAAATAAGGATGAAGATTGTAATCAAAAAAGTCGAACTCTCAGAAAAGAATTCGACTTTTTTCGTGACCCCGAAGGGATTCTAACCCCCGACCTTCAGAACCGGAATCTGACGTTCTATACAGCTGAACTACGGAGCCGTTTTTGCGGTTGCAAAGGTAGTAAAATAATTGACATTTGACAATTGCTGAATGAAAAATCAGCTTATTCGTTCGTCGACTCTTTGGAGAGTGGCATCAACAAATCAACCAATTTGCATTATCTTCTCCGTACTAAACTAGCTATCAACTACAAATTACAAACTGCCAACTACCAACTATCCATTATTCTGTAGCCACTCGTGCATCGATTTTGCAGCACGGCGACCGTCTCCCATTGCAAGGATTACAGTTGCACCGCCTCGTACGATGTCGCCTCCGGCAAAAACCATTGGCACATCCGATTGCATTGTATCCTGGTTTACTACTACCGTTCCGTATTTAGTGACCTGAATACCTTGTACTGACTGCGGAATCAGCGGATTGGGTGATACACCCACGCTCACAATTACTTCGTCAACTTCGATTGTTTCGGTTTTGCCCGGCACTTCTACAGGCGAACGACGACCTGAAGCATCTGGCTCACCCAGTTCCATTACCTGAAGTACCATGTGGGTTACACGGCCTTGTTCGTTACCAATATATTCTATCGGATTGCGCAATGTCATAAATTCAATGCCTTCTTCTTTGGCATGTTTAACTTCTTCCAAACGTGCCGGCATTTCTTCTTCCGAGCGACGGTAAACAATTATCGCACGATCGGCGCCTAAGCGACGTGCTGTACGTACTGAGTCCATTGCCGTATTTCCGCCACCGATAATAGCCACTTTTTTGCCTTTAAACACTGGAGTGTCCGATTCTGGATTGGCAGCATCCATCAGGTTGACGCGGGTCAAATACTCATTTGAAGACATCACTCCGACCAGGTTTTCTCCTCTGATGTTCATAAAGCGGGGAAGTCCGGCACCACTGCCCACAAATACCGCTTTGTAACCTTCGGCTTTTAAATCTTCTATCGAAATGGTTTTTCCTACAATACAGTTGGTGATAAAATGCACGCCCATTGCTTGCAGATTTTGTATTTCAACGTCTACAATTTCGTTGGGCAGGCGGAATTCAGGGATTCCGTATTTCAATACACCACCAATTTCGTGGAGTGCCTCGAATACCACAACTTCGTAGCCTAGTTTTGCCATATCGCCGGCAAATGCTAGTCCGGCAGGTCCTGAACCTACCACAGCTACTTTCATGCCGTTGGAAGGAGCGATTTTGGGTACCGAAATATTGCCACTTTCGCGTTCGTAATCAGCGGCAAAACGTTCCAGGTTACCAATAGCCACAGCCTCTTTTTTCATCTTGAGGTGTACGCATTGTGCTTCACATTGTTTTTCCTGTGGACAAACACGACCGCAAACGGCGGGTAGGGCAGAGGTTTCTTTCAGTGTTTTGGCAGCGTCCAGAAACTCGCCTTTTTCGATGTGTTTGATAAACTTTGGGATGTAAATTCCTACCGGACAACCCTGCATACAGGTTGGGTTGGCACAGTCCAAACAACGTTTGGCTTCCTGCATTGCCATTTCGGGTGTTAGGCCCAGGTTTACTTCCTCTACGCGGGTGTGACTACGATATTCAGCATCCAGTTCGGGCATATGTACCCGTGGAATATCAGTACGTTCTTTGGCTTTCATGGCGTTGCGCAGGTCAGCGCGCCATTGTTGTGCTCTTTCAGCAGCTATATCCATAAATATAAGGCACCGGCATCGGATGTACCGGAGTGTTTTTTAGATGTTTCGAAATAAAAGATAAAATTAAAACGGATGGATTAATTCTCGCATTTATAATGCTCCATTTCTTCACGTTCAATGTCGCGGTAGCCACCCAGGCGCATCAGCATTTCGTCGAAATCCACCTGATGAGCATCGAATTCAGGGCCATCCACGCATACAAATTTGGTTTTTCCTCCAATGCTAACACGGCAGGCACCACACATTCCGGTTCCGTCCACCATAATAGTATTAAGCGATGCCAAAGTAGGAACTTCGTATTTTTTAGTAAGCTGACTTACAAATTTCATCATAATAGCGGGGCCAATGGTTACGCACAGATCCACTTTCTCGCGATTAATGACCGATTCAATTCCATTGGTAACCAATCCCTGCGTTCCGTATGAGCCATCGTCGGTCATCACAATTACTTCGTCGGAATACTGACGCATTTGTTCTTCAAGTATGATCAGATCCTTGGTACGGGCGGCCAGAACAGTGATTACTTTGTTGCCGGCTTGCTTTAAAGCGGCTACAATAGGCATCATAGGGGCAGTACCTACACCTCCACAGGCGCAAATAACGGTACCAAAATTTTCGATGTGAGTAGCTCTTCCCAGAGGGCCAACCATGTCGGTGATGTATTCACCCGGTTCCAATGCACAAAGCTTTGTCGACGAAACGCCCATACGCTGTACCACCAGGGTGATGGTACCTTTCTGAAGATCAGCATCTGCTATGGTTAGCGGAATTCTTTCGCCTTTGGCGCCCACTTTTACAATTACAAAATGACCCGCCTTACGCGACTTGGCAATAAGCGGGGCTTCAACTTCAAATTTTACGACGTTTGCCGAAAAATACTCTTTGCTAACTATTTTATTCATTTACGAGTGTGTTTTTTCGTTTCGAAGCGCAAAATTAGAGAAAATAAACGTATCAGGAATACTACTTTGCTGAAAATATACTGAATAAATTGCGATTGTACCTATAAATGGAAATAGCAAGCATTCATATGATAAACCGGCTGATAATTATGGTATTTATATGGTTAAATACACTGAAACAAGCTGCATTCTTCCAATTATTTCTATCTTTGTGGCACGAAAAATAGAAAAAGTAACACGATGGCAGTAACACGTTTCGGAGTTTCACTGGAAAGCGACCTTCTGGAGGCATTGGATGGATATGTTCAGACGAATAATTATCCGAACAGATCACAAGCAATCAGGCATTTGATTGAGAAAAATCTAGTGGAAAGTAAATGGAAGTGCAACAATATGGTGGCAGGAGCTATTCTGCTGATTTTGGATGGCAGCAAACAGGAATTGCGTAACAAAATGGCCGAGGTGCAATTGCAGCATGCCGACCTGATACTTTCTACGCAACGTTTTTTTCTTTCCGCCGAAAAAGTAATGGAGATAATTGCAGTAAAAGGTACAGCCAATGACCTGAGCAATCTTTCCGATCAACTCATTAGCATAAAAGGAGTAGAACATGGCAAACTAACCATGAGCAAAGCGCAATAACACCCATCTATCATGAATTCACAGATTTTTATTCTTTCTCTTACAGCGGCATCTATTGCGCTCATTCATACTATTTTTGGCCCCGATCATTACCTTCCATTTGTGGTATTATCCAAAGCCCGCAAATGGAGCAACCTGAAAACAGTATGGATCACCATTCTTTGCGGAATAGGTCATGTAGGCAGCTCTGTATTGATTGGTTTTATCGGCATTGCTCTGGGCATTGCGGTAGAAAAACTCAACTATTTTGAATCGGTGCGCGGAAGTATTGCCGGCTGGTTGTTTATTTCCTTTGGGTTGCTGTACGGAATTTGGGGATTGCGCCGCGCTTACCGCAACCAACCTCATACGCATTTGCATCTACACCTGAACGGTAAAAAACATAGGCACGAGCACGTTCATTTCAAAGAGCATACACATGTTCATACATCCGACGGAGAAACGTCAACCGACGAAGCGACAGACTACAAAAAGTTGACGCCCTGGATTTTGTTTGTCATCTTCGTATTTGGCCCTTGCGAACCGTTGATTCCGCTGGTGATGTTTCCGGCAATGCGGCATAGCACCCTGGGCGTGATAAGCGTGACTTCGGTGTTTGGAATCGTCACAATACTGACCATGACCAGCATTGTATTGCTGATGACGAGTGGGTTAAGATTCGTGAAACTGGACAAAATGGAGCGTTACTCGCATGCCCTGGCCGGACTGACCATCTTTGTAAGTGGATTGGCTGTGCAGTTTTTGGGGCTGTAAGTAATGGATAATTGATAATTGACAATTATTACTTTTATTATTGAACGACTAATTATTGAATAGGAAATAAATAAAGCTAAATATAAAATACAAATGGAATTACAGGAAAAATACGAGAAACTCAAACATATAATTGCAGAAATAGGCAAAGCGGCCGTGGCTTATTCCGGCGGCGTGGATAGCACCTTTCTGGCGAAAGTGAGCTATGATGTGCTGAAAGAAAACTCGGTGGCTATTACATTGGAATCGCCGATGAATGCACGTTCGGAAATGCAGGATGCCCGCGATATGGCGGTAGAAATTGGCATCACTCACTTTATGATACAGGACGATGAAATAGAGGACGAAGTGCTGGCTAACCCGGTGAATCGTTGCTATTTCTGCAAAAAAGTGGAGTTTGGCAAAATCATGGAAAAAGCGGCTGAACTGGACACGAAAATTGTTTTTGATGGTTCGAATATGGACGATATGTCCGATTATCGTCCGGGTCTGAAGGCACTCGAAGAATTGCAGGTGATAAGTCCGTTGCGCATGGCCGGACTGACTAAAAGTGATATTCGCGCTCTGTCCAAACAGCTTGGATTGCGCTCGTGGAACAAGCCGGCTCTGGCTTGTCTGGGTTCGCGCATTCCTTACGGCGAACGCATTACGCTGGAGAAACTCAGCAAGATCGATCGTTCGGAAGATTTTCTGCGCTCGCTGGGATTGGTACAGTTCCGCGTGCGAAGTCATGGCGATATGGCCCGTATCGAAGTCAGTCCCGATGAACGTGCCAAGTTGTTTGACCCGCAATTGATGGATACCATTTCCAAAACCATCAAATCGTACGGTTATCAATATGTTTGCCTGGAACTGGAAGGATACGTGACAGGAAGTTTGAATCGGAATATCGTAAAAATGGCTTAATCATGACTGAAAATTCTATTCAGGCATTGCTTCGCGATGTAAAAAGTGGCAAAGTAGAAATCGAAAGTGCCGTTGAGCAGTTGAAGCAATTGCCATTCGAAGATTTGGAATATGCCAAGGTGGATCATCACCGGGGCATTCGCACGGGAGTGCCCGAAGTGATTTTCTGCCCCGGAAAAACAGTGGAGCAGATTCGTGGCATCATCCTGAGCCTGATGGCCAAAGGCGTGAACATCATGGCCAGCAGGGCGGAACAAGCAGTTTACGATGCGGTAAAAGACCTGACTGACAAAATGGAATACTACGCTCCGGCCCGGACTATTTTTATTCAGCAACAAGAGATTCCCCAAAGCAAAGCTAAAGTACTGGTGGTTACGGGTGGCACTTCAGACATTCCGGTGGCTGAAGAAGCAGTAGTGACCGCCGAAAAACTGGGTTGTACGGTTGAGCGACTGTATGATGTGGGCGTGGCAGGTATTCATCGCTTGCTGGTCAACAAGCATCGCATTGATGATGCGCAGGTGATTATTGCCGTGGCAGGCATGGAAGGTGCGCTGGCCAGCGTGGTGGGTGGACTGACCGACAAACCGGTGATAGCCGTACCTACCAGCATTGGCTACGGTGCGAACTTTGGCGGATTGGCGGCTTTGCTGGCCATGCTCAACAGTTGCGCTAGTGGTGTAGGTGTTGTAAACATTGACAATGGTTTTGGTGCAGGCTTTCTGGCCTCGACCATTGTGAGGCAAATAGAAGGTAGAAATTAGAAGGTAGAAATTAGAAATTGGGGAATAAGTGGCATCGGAGTCTTACTAATTTCAACTTTCTCAATTTCCAATAAATCAATATATAAGACACATGGAAAAAAGAGTTTTGTATTTCGACTGTTTTTCGGGGATTAGTGGTGATATGACCATTGGCGCATTGCTCGATTTGGGCATTGACCGTGAGAAATTCCTGGCTGAACTGGCAAAAATAAATATCGGCGATGAATTTGATACTGAAATAAAAGCGGGGATCAAAAAGGGAATTTCGGGCACCGACTTTACCGTCATACTGAAAGATGAGCATTCGCACTACCAACCTCATCAGGAGGATCATCATCACGAACACGAGCATACTCATGACCATCATCATGAGCACGATCATCATGGACATAAGCATGTTCATGAACACACTCATCATCACGAGCATAAAGCACACGACCATCATCATGCTCATTCCAGAAATCTGAAAGATATTTATCACATTATCGATGCCAGTGATTTGTCTGCTTATGTGAAAGAACTGAGCAAAAAAATCTTTATGGAAGTAGCTGTCGCCGAAGCTAAAATTCATGCTAAAGCCATCGACGACGTGCATTTCCACGAAGTGGGTGCAGTGGATTCGATTGTTGACATTATCGGGGCGGCCATCTGCATTGAGCTGCTGGGCGTGGATGAAATTCAATGTTCGGAAATTAATCTGGGTAGCGGGTTTGTGAAGTGTGAACACGGCATTTTCCCGGTTCCGGCGCCTGCAACGCTTGAAATTCTGAAAGGGATGTCGGTGTACAGCAAAAATGCACAAAAAGAGCTGACCACGCCTACGGGAGCGGCCATTCTGAAAGCAGCCTGTACGGCACACGGTATATCGCCCGAGTTTGTAATTGAGAAAATTGGATATGGAATGGGCAAACGCGATATGGAAACGCCAAATGTACTTCGTGTAATTCTGGGATTAAAAAAAAAAGCTGAGTCGCTCCTGATGCTCGAAACGAATATCGACAACATGAATCCTGAGGTTTACTCTCATCTTTTCCCCAAATTGTTGGAGAATAAGGCCCTGGATGTATTCGTTACACCGATTATTATGAAGAAAAACCGGCCTGCCAACATACTGAGCGTATTGTGTCAGGAATCGGAAGCATCACAACTCGAGAGTCTGATCTTTGCGGAAACCACTACGCTCGGCATCCGAAAATACAAAGTGGAGCGGGAAGAGTTGCAACGCAGCTTCGAAAAAATCAGCACACCCTACGGCGAAGTAACCGTGAAATGCGCCTACAAAGACGGTAAGTTGTTGAAAATGGCTCCGGAGTTTGACGAATGCCGGGCGATTGCAGAGCAACTGCAACTGCCAGTTTTAAAAGTGCTCAATGAGGTGACGGTGCTTGCTACCTCTCTGATAGACTAATTTTGTTTTCGACCGATAAAAAAAGCCGCTGATTGATTGAATCAGCGGCTTTTTTATGGGGTTGCTTTAGATTATTTCAAACCAAGTTTCTTTTTTACCAATGGAGTAATATCGTTTGATTTTGGTGACTGGTAAATGATAGATTGAGTGCTCAAATCAAAGATGTAAGTATAGTTGCCCTCAACACCAACTTCGTTGATTGCTTTTTTTACTTTATCTACAACTGGGGTGAATAATTCTTGTTGTTTTTTCTGTAAATCTGTTTGAGCTGCCTGACGAGTTGAAGCAATTCGTTGTTCAATATCAGAAATTTCGCTTTGACGAGCTTGTTTGATGCTTTCAGGCATTGTAGCTTGCTTTTCCTGATATTCCTTGATTTTAGCGTTGTATTCTTCGTTCATTTTAACGATTTCTTTTTCCCATGTGCTCATCAATTCATTTACTTTCTTTTCGATATCAGCACGTTCTGGCATTTGAGTTAAAATGTCCTGAGAGTTAATATGACCAAGTTTACCTTCCTGAGCCATCATTGATAGGGGCAGTGCCATAAGCACTACAAGAGCAATTTTCTTTAACATGATTCTGTATTTTAAGTTTTTATTAATTCCTTTTGAGTAGCGGGCTGCAAATTTAAAAATTTATTTCGAATAACCCAATTTTTGGAGCACTGCATCACTAATGTCCAGTTTGGGTGACGTGAAAATGATGTTCATCGATGAACTTTTGTCGAATACCATTTCAATGTCTTTTTCTTTGCTGATGTCCTGGATGGCAGTATATACTTCATCCTGAATAGGTTTCATGAGACTTTGTCTTTTTTTGAAAAGTTCGCCTTCAGGGCCAAAATATTTGCGTTTAAGCTCTTGAGCTGCCTTTTCTTTTGTTACAATTTCTTCCTCGCGTTTTGTTTTCATATCTTCTGACATGAATACCAATTCAGTCTGATAGTTTTTGTACATTTTCTGCACTTCCTGCATTTGTGCATCCACTTCCGATTGCCATTTCTTTGATACCTGATTTACCTGATCGTTGGCAGTTTCATAAGCCGGAATATTTTTCATAATATATTCCATGTCAACCATTGCAAATTTTTGAGCATTTGCTGCAAAAACCACTGAAACAAGCAAGCATAGGGAAATAAAAAATTTCTTCATATATATTCTCTTTTATGGGTTATTGATAAAACATATCTGACTCAGGAAATACAAAATCTTTGCCAAAGTGTAAATCGCAATACATTTTACAGTTCCTGACCCAGTACAAAGTGGAACTGACTGCCACTTAGTTTGCCTGTATTGTCTTTGTCGAAACCATATCCCCAGTCGATTCCCATCATACCAAACATGGGTAAGAAAATGCGCACACCCACACCGGCAGAGCGTTTTAGGTCAAAGGGGTTGTATCCGTTTGAATAAGCTGTTTTTTTCATAGAGCTATAACAGTTACCAGCTTCAAGGAATCCTAAGGCATAAATTGTAGCTGACTGTTCAAGCGAAAGCGGGTAACGCAATTCCATGGTGAACTTGTTGTACAAATATCCCATTTGAGTATTTGTGGTGTAATTGTAAGGAGTCAACGATGCACTTGAGTAACCACGCATGGCGATATAATCGGTACCGTAACTTGAATAGCTCGACATACCATCTCCACCCATGCTGAAGGCTTCGAATGGCGATTGAACATTAGCATTGTAATGGCCAAGGTACGAGAACATCACACGACTCATTACTACTAATTTATTATTGGCAGAAATTGGAGTAAATGTTTTGCCGGAGAAGGTCCATTTGTGGTATTCAATCCATCTGTAGCGATCCTGTGCAGTCATGTTGGCATCAGAATAAATGTAGCCATTTACTTTGCCACCATTCATAATCGAATAGGGAGGAGTAAATTTCAGACCTACGGAGAATGCCGAACCTGAGCGTGTATATATCGGGTTGTCGATCGAACTACGACTCAGCGTAAGGTTCAGGCTCAGGTTGTTGAAACTACCCGCTGTCATAGGGAAGTAGCCTGCATACCAATCGTTAAGTAAGTACAATTGGTAGCCCAACTCGCCATAGAACTGGAAATAATCGTCCGGCCAGCTTAAGCGTTTTCCATAACCCAACGATGCTCCAATGGTACGCATGTATCTTTCTGGGTCAATATTGCTGTTGTAATTGTAATTGTTTCCATATCCACCATATCCGCCGTAACCGCTGTAACCGCCGTAACCATAACTATTGTATCCGCTATATAGGTTGGAAGTATATCTGGAGCTAATAGCAGACATTGTAGAATAATATAAGGATGCTGATAAGGAATTTGGACGTTTCCCACCCAACCATGGTTCAAGGAATGAAAGACTGAAAGATGAATAAGAGCTACCGTTGGTACGTCCGTTGATGGAGAAAGTCTGACCTTCTCCCTGAGGTACAATGCGGTAGGTGGAAGGACGGAAGAGGTTTTGTATTGCAAAGTTACTAAACTTAAGTCCGATGCTTCCTACGATACCTGTAGCTCCCCATCCTGCTGAAAATTCAACCTGGTCGCTTCCTTTAGTTTCAAGGTTGTAAGCAATGTCTACAGTTCCGTTTTCTGGGTCTGGCTGAATGTCTGGTTTGATCTTTTCAGGATCAAAGTGTCCCATTTGTGCTAGCTCACGCAACGAACGCATAATGGCTTCCTGGCTGTAAAGCTGACCGGGCTTGGTGCGCAATTCGCGACGTACAACATGTTCGTATACACGGGTATTTCCTTTAATTGAAATATCGTTGATCGTAGCAGGTTTTCCTTCGTACATACGCATTTCCAGGTCGATAGAGTCATTCGAGGTATTTACTTCTACGGGATCTACCTGAAAGAAAAGATAACCACGGTCTTTGTAAAGTTTAGAAACAGCTTCGTTTTCGTCTGTTTCCAAACGTTCCATCAATAATTTGTGGTTGTAGATATCGCCCTTCTTGATGTTTAATATCTGATTCAGGTATTCGTAAGGGTAAATGGTATTTCCGACCCATTTGATGTTTCTGAAGTGATATTTTTTTCCTTCATCAATATGGATGTAAACGTCTACCGTTTTATCATCGTATTTTACTACACTATCAGTTACAATGTAAGCATCCCTATAGCCAATCTCGTTGTATTTCTCAATTAAAGCTGTTTTGTCTTTATCATACTCTTCTCTTACAAACTTCTTGGTGCGAAAGAAATTGCGCCAGTTGTGGTCGTTCGTTTTCTTCATCACACGGTTGATCTGATTGTGAGTCAGGGCAGTATTTCCGGTATATACGAGGCTGTGAATTTTCGTTTTTTGTTTTTTATCAACGTTGATGTCTACAATTACGTGGCCTGCTTTGTTGGGGTCATCTTTTTGGAATACATCTACAGCAACGTTCAGGTAGCCTTTTTCTTCCATAAACTTCGAAATAACTTTCTTCGCACGGTCCGAAATGTTAGGAGTGATTTGGTTGCCTTTTACAATACCCACTTTTTGCTCCAGATCTTCTTTTTCACTCTTTTTTAAACCGGAAAAATTGATTTCTGATACGCGGGGACGTTCTTTCAAGGCGATGGTAAGCCACACTTTCCCATCATGAATTTTATCTGCTTTGATTTTTACATCGGCAAAAAGTCCCTGTTTCCAGAATCGTTTTACAGAGTTGGTGATGGCATCACCGGGAATTTCTATTTTGTCGCCCACCGAAAGGCCTGAAAAACCAATCAATACATAATCTTCGTAATTGCTGGCTCCGGTAACTTTGATAGCAGCAATTTCGTACTTAGGATTAACGTTGGCATATTCAATAACAGGTAGTTGAGCGGTATCTTTTTCGTTCGGCTTTTGGGCAACAATCAGTTGGCTAAAGAAGAATAAAAAGCTAATAAAGAAAAGCGTTTTGTATTGCATAATTGAGTTGAAATATCCTGATGATAAAAGGCGATTATTTTCCGAAGCGACGTTCGCGTTGTTGAAATTCGTATATTGCCTGATAGAGGCTTTCGCTACGGAATGCAGGCCAATGAGTGTCTGTAAAATAGAATTCGGTATAGGCGATTTGCCACAACAGAAAATTGCTGATTCGTTCCTCACCGCTGGTTCTGATGAGTAAATCGGGATCGGGGATGCCTGCTGTGGTCAGGTGGCAGTCAAATAATGCACTGTTGATTTCTTCGATCTTCAGTTTACCCTCTACAACCTGCTGACATATGGTTTGAGTCGCATTTACAATTTCCCATCTTGATGAGTAGCTTAAAGCTAAAACCAAAGAAAGGCCTGTATTTCCAGAAGTTACTTCGAGGCAATTCATCAATTTGTCATAAGCATTGCCCGGTAGTCGTTTCAGGTCGCCAATGGCTAAGAGGCGTACATTATTTTTATGAAGAATCGGAGTCTCTTTTTCAATAGTGTCTATCAACAGGCTCATGAGTGCATCTACTTCATGTTGTGGTCGTCCCCAGTTTTCGGTAGAGAATGCATACATCGTAAGGTATTTTATTCCAATCTGTGCGGCTGTTTCGGTGATTTCACGTACAGAGTTGACACCTTCCTGATGACCGTAAATTCGATCAAGTCCTCTTTCTTTCGCCCAACGGCCATTTCCATCCATAATAATGGCAATGTGCCCGGGTAAGCGGTTGATATCTATTTTATTTTTTAATTCCGACATTTTAATTCTGAAAAATTCTTCTGTTTATCGTCTTTTTTTGTAATTGGTATTCATACAGTCACACTGTTTTTTCCAAAAGTCCCAGGTGATTCCTACTGTAAAACTCGACAGAAGATCGTTGTTGAGAATGTTACTTCCGTTTAATCCCTGATAATTATTAAGCGGATCGCTGGTAGTGCCTGATTTAGAGGTGCCCTCCAAATTATCGGCAAACATTTGACGATTGCTCCATTGTATATTTAGATTTAATCGTTTGTTCAGTTTTACTTTCAGTCCTACACCGAAAGCAATTCCTGCCACGGGCAATGCCTGTTGGTCATATACGTCAGTCATTAGTGTTAATCCTCCAAATATATATGGAGAATAGGTTTTGCTGTATTTTTTATATGGATTTTGCTCCAGATCGAAAAAGTTGAATTCTCCGCAAATATCTCCTGCAAATACCATGTTTGATTTTATACCGGCTGCTGCAACCGTTGCCATTGTCAGCTCAGTGCGAAGAGCCAAACGCTTATCGAAGCGATATCTGAACAAACCTCCAAAAGTTGGCTGATTGTATTTGAATAGCTGTTGGTTAGCATCGCCTATATAATAGTTGATACCGCCTATAGCTCCAATTTCGGCCTTGTATTCATCTTTATTATAGTTTTGAGCCGTTGCTCTTACTATCGATAATGCAAATATGCAAATGAGAAATAATTTAAATCTTTTCGAATTCATGTTTCTTTAGCTTATGGGTATGATAAGATTTAAAACGTATTTTTTCCATTTAAATTTTCCCATTCAGTGATATTTTGCGGAAACAAAAGTAGTGATTATCTTTTAATATAAATAAAACGTGCCCTGACGGGAGCCTATATTTAACTTTTTATTGCATAATATATGAGATAGTAATATTTCAGTCCGCAAGCTATTCTAAATAAGCTTAAAAAGCCTTTTAAAACATGTATTTTTCGAGCGCCAAATTTTCTTTTTTTGACATTTCAGCCCTAAGCTCAGGAGTTTTATCGTCTTGTCCGCACAAATGAAGTATGCCGTGTATGATAATTCGGTGGAGTTCGTTCTCGAAAGTAGCTCCAAATTCTTCGGCATTGCTTTTTACGGTATCTATGCTGATAAAGATGTCGCCGGAGATGCTATCACCCTCGGTATAGTCGAAAGTAATGATGTCGGTGTAATAATCATGTTCGAGGTATTGCTTGTTTACTTCAAGGATGCGCTCGTCAGAGCAAAAAATGAAAGCGATATCTCCTGTTTTTTTATTGTAACCCGTGGCTATCTCTTTTATCCATCGGGTGACGTTCGTTTTTTTTAGCGAAGGCATTTTAATGTCTTCGGCAATGTATTGAATCATCGTTTGGTCGATTTTTTTTTAATATGAAATGGTTAGTGGAAGAATAAATATCCCAGCAGGATGGCCGCAACTATACCTGCTAAATCAGCCAACAGACCGCAAGCAAGCGCATATCGGGTATTTTTGATGTTTACCGACCCAAAATAGACTGCCAAAATAAAGAAAGTGGTGTCGGCTGAACCCTGAATAATACACGACAGGCGACCAACAAACGAATCGGCGCCATGAAGTTTCATCGCGTCTACCATCATGCCGCGGGCTCCGCTTCCGCTCAGAGGTTTCATTAGGGCAGTAGGAAGAGCTTCTACAAAGTCGGTATTAATTCCTGTGAGCGAAACAAGGTATTTAATACCGTTGATCAGATAATCCATTCCGCCAGAAGTGCGGAACATGGCTATAGCAATCAGGATACCAATAAGATAAGGTACAATACCGATGGCTACCTGAAATCCTTCTTTGGCTCCATCAATAAATGCTTCATATACATTGATTTTGCTCCTAAGCGCCATTGATATAAAAGCTACTATGATGCTGAAAAGAATGAGATATGCCGCAAAGTTTGAATATTTGGAAATGTCTTCTTTGGGAAGATGGCTCAGGGTATAAATTAAGCCTCCGATAAACGCAACCATTCCGCCCAGTGTAAGCAATACCACCCGATTGAAAAGATTGATTTTCTGGATAATCGAAACAGTGATCAATCCTGTGAGTGCTGCGCAAAATGTAGCAATCAGTATGGGTAAAAACACATCAGCCGGATTGGCAGCACCCAATTGCTGACGAAAAGTAAGAATACTGACTGGTACAAGCATCAGACCTGCTGTGTTCAGTACCAAAAACATGATCATTGGGTTGGACGCTTTTTCTTTGTCTGGATTAATTTCCTGAAGTTCTTTCATGGCTTTTAATCCAAGAGGTGTTGCCGCATTGTCAAGTCCCAACATGTTGGCTGATAGGTTCATAAAGATACTGCCCATGGCCGGATGTCCTTTGGGAATGTCGGGGAAAATTTTAGAGAAAAATGGGGCTACCATACGCGAAAGTAAATTAATAGCTCCACCCCGTTCTCCGATTTTAAGGATACCTAGCCATAATGACAGCATCCCCGTAAGGCCAATGGATATTTCGAAGCCGGTTTTGGCGGATCCAAAAGCCGCCTGCATTACCTCCATAAATATATTGGTATTCCCAAAAATAAAGCACTGAACACAGGCTACAACAAACGCAACAAGGATAAATGCAATCCAGATGTAATTTAAAATCATGAAATATTTATTAAAAATATGAGTTGATCGGCCACAAAAATACATAAAAAAATCAGTAGTCATCTTATAATGTACTTTTCAAAATATCAATTAGTTGTAAATGTGTAAGTAAATGTGGCTGTAATGAAATAAAATGTGTTGGAATGAAAATAAGTTTAGGAGTTTGTAAAGTGTTTGTGATAAAAAGATACCAAAATGTAATTATTATCGCTATATTTGCAGTCAGAAAGATTGAAAATAGGTATAGGTTATTTACAGGTGTAAAAAAGATTGTAGAGTATGAGCACGTTTTGTAAGTATAATGCTCCTGATTGTTATGGAGCTCGTGAACTTGAGGTGTTGCTTGAGTTGAGCAATTTGTTGAGCAACAAAGAGATTAATCTGGATAAGGTTCTGGAGATTCTGGCTCAGCATCTGGCTGCAGAACGTATCTTGGTGACGATAGTGAATCGCGAATCGTCCGAAATTGTTATTGAAGGCTCGTATGGAGTACTGATTTCTGACAAAAAAGATATTGTATATCATACCGGCGAAGGTATTATTGGTAAAGTAATTGATTCTGGCGAAACGATTATTATCAATAAAATTGCCGAATCGCATGAGTTTCTCAACCTAACTCATGCTCCCATCAAAATAGACGGAAAAGACGTTTCGTTTCTTTGTACGCCTATTCGCTACAAAGACGAAATTATTGGTACGCTCAGTTTTCACAAAGTATATCCGGCTTCGGCCTCGTTTGCTTATGACATTCGACTGTTGAAGATTGTTTGCAGCATGGTGGGCCGTACAGTCCGCCGTCGCCAGGAATATGCCGAGGAAATGGAGCAGTTGAGGGAGGAGAATCAAAGCCTGCGGGGTGAGCTTCGCAACCGCATTCTGCCCGACAAAATAAAGGGAAATTCCGGCAAAATGAACGAAGTGTTTGCGCTGATTGAAAGTGTGGCACCCACCGATGCAACTGTGTTGATTAGAGGAGAAAGTGGGGTAGGGAAGGAGTTGATTGCCGATGCCATTCATTACAACAGTTTGCGGAAGAACAAACCCTTTATAAAAGTAAACTGTGCTGCTTTGCCAGAAACATTGATCGAAAGTGAGCTTTTCGGGCATGAAAAAGGTGCGTTTACCGGAGCATCGTCAACACGTATTGGTCGCTTCGAAGCGGCTCATGGCGGTACTATATTTCTGGATGAGTTTGGTGATATTCCGGCTTCTACACAGGTGAAACTTTTACGCGTGTTGCAACAGCGGGAAATTGAGCGGATTGGTAGTACCAAGCCCATCAAAATTGATGTACGTATTATTTGTGCCACCAACCGTAACTTGGAGGAACAAATGCACAAAGGACAGTTTCGCGAGGATTTGTATTACCGCATTAATGTGTTTCCGGTGTATATTCCGGCTTTGCGCGAGCGCATCAATGATATCCCCATTCTGACCGACTTCTTTATCGATAAATTCAACAAACGGCATGGCAAAGATATCAAACGTATTACTGCATCAGCCATCGATACGCTCATGGTGTATCATTGGCCGGGTAATATTAGAGAACTGGAAAACTGTATAGAACGGGCTTGTATCCTGTGTATGGATGGGGTGATACGGATTACCAACCTGCCGGCTTCGTTGCAAACGGCGGCGGGTACCGAAACGATGCAAAGTGGTACGTTGGATATAATTTTGGGAAAAATGGAGCATCAAATTATCCTGGATGCATTGATATCTACAAAAGGAAATAGTGCCAAAGCGGCTGAACAATTGGGTATTACGGAGCGGATGATGGGTATTCGAATACGAAAATACAATATTGATCCGAAGCGATTCAAACACCCCGGTGGACATCCGCGGGTGAATCATAATGAGTGACTTGGAATGGATATGTAATAATCCCAAATGGTTTATAAATTATGGAAATAGAGTTTGAATTTTGCGACTTTAGCAATCCTGATCATTTAAATGCAGTGGCTGAATTGACGAATCATTACATGGCCGACCCGATGGGGGGAGCTACTCCTTTGAATAAGCTTCGTCAGTTACGATTGATAGATGGGCTGGCCAATCATCCTACTGCTGAAGTTCTTCTTGCCATAACGGAACAGAAAGTGGTAGGATTGGCAACCTGTTTTGTGAACTTTTCGACCTTCAATGTGGCTTCGTACCTTTACATTCACGACATCGTGGTACTGCATGATTATCGGGGAAAGGGTTTTGGACGTGCGTTAATGGAGAAACTGATAGAATCGGCTCAGGAGCGCGAGTTTTGTAAAGTAACGCTGGAAGTGCGAGATGATAATACAGTGGCTCAGGCAATGTATAAAGAACTGGGCTTTGCTGATTGCGAACCCAAAATGCATTTCTGGACGAAGAAGATTTAGTTCATAAAGTTGAAAGTTCATAAAGTTTGTAAGGTTGAAAGTTTTCAGTCAGAGTTAATGGTTGAAAATGAGTCTTTCGTCTTTGTCCTTTTTTCTTTACTCTAAAATAAATAATTATGAAAGTAGCAATTCCGGTATATGATGAACAGGAACGTCGCAACGAGATTGCGGGAAACCTGAGTGTGATGGGCTTTTTGTGCATTTTTGACACAGATAGTCAGGAAGGTAAATGGATAAAGACGCTCGACTTGGCACCCAATATGGGAGAGTTGCTACCTGCCCTTCAGGAGGAGGAAGTGACTGCCATCATCACCCGTCAGATACACCCAATGGCTTTGAAGGTGTTGGTAGGCAGGGGAATGGAGGTGTATCGCTCGGTGGGGAACATGCTCGACGAGAACCTGCGGTTGTTTAACGATAGCCGATTGTTGAGTTTTGATATGGACACCGCCATGACTTTTGCTAAAGTGTGTGGTGGCGAGTGCGACGATTGCAAAACCGATTGCGAAACTCCTACAAATGTATAAGTATATTGTGTTGTTATTATTGACCTCTAAACAGAAAGAAAATGAGTATACAAGCTGCCATTAATTTTATATCGCGGGTAGATTCGGATTCGGATTTCCGTAAATCCTGTTACAGAAGTACCTCTTTGGTCGATTTGCTGACTTACACTGCGGCTGAAGGGATGAAGTTTACTGTTGACGAAATTGAAGATGCTTTCAATGTACTTGAACTTAAATGTCAGACCTACGAACAGGCCGGGCGAGTGAAAGAGATTCAGGCCTGGTATCGGTTGTTTCAGTAATTTGTTGTCATCTCTCAGTACTGTTCAGTAATAAGTTGATTATTTGTAATAAAATATCTCCCCCTCAGGTTTCGTATTGCGAAACCTGAGGGGGAGTGTTGTTTTAAGAAGTTTATAGTTTCACGCTTAGCCCCAGTTTCCCATTTGAAAATGCATTTCCGCCGCCAAATTCAAGATTCAGTGCCACTTTCCGAGAGATATAATATCTTGCACCGATTTGTGCCCCAAGTCCAAGTCCGGTGCTCTCGGTACCATGATAGGCATTCGGCGAGCCCCAAATATAGAATCCTGCATTTAAACCTGCATATAAATCCCAGGTAGGACGAATGTGAAATAGATTATTGAAATGATAATTGATATTACCTGATAAACCTGTAATAGAGTGAGCGTAATATACCTCCTGCCAATATTCTTCGTAATGTCGGTACGACAGTTCGCCCCCGAGGCTAAAGTTTTTGGATATTTCGTGATCAAATCCGATATAGACGGGCACTCCCCAATCGGAAAAACCGACGCCGACATTTAGTTGAGTTTGGTCTTTCTGAAGTGGATTTTGTGCCAATAGAGTGCTTATTGATAGTATCAGCATACTAATAATATAAGTGGTCTTTTTCATATTGTTTTGAGTTTGATGGATTTTTGAAATGAGTTTACAACAAATATAATACATGTATGTTGTTCGCTTATTTGTTGTGCTATAGTTGCTTATCTTCGATGATGGTGTTTGTTTTCATTTTCATTGTCATATACGAACATTCTTTCTTCATGTAGTCTGTTCTGGTTTTTATAGTGTCCAAGGTGTTTTCCATGGTCAGACTGTCTAACATCTCTCATTGTTTCCTGGTGTTTTCCTTTCCAGTTATTGTATCTGTTGGCATAATAAGAGTGACGATGATAAGGAGCGGGGGCATTGATCACCACCTTATAGGTGTTGTACAGATTGCAATGTCGATATGCCCGCGGTAAGCGCACTGCTCGTACCCAACGGTTCTCGGATGGATAAATAAACAACTGATCGTTGATGGAATAATATACGCCCAGTTCAGGAAGATAGTAATACTCGGCATAATTGCAGGAGGCGGGTCCCCATGATGGCTGAAGGTTTACATTTACATTCAATCGTATCTGGCCGAAGGAGGCAAAAGTGGAAATACTAACGAGCAGTACCACTATTGAAATACATTTATTGGTTTTCATATACATTGAGTTTTGATGGTTAATAAGTGAGAAATCTTGTTGATTCCTGTTCGTGATTATCCAATCAATGTATATGCCAAAAACAGTAATGGCTGTAAATTAGGGGAATGTATGTAGCGTGGGTGTGGAAAAACTGTGGAATAATGCGAGCGATATAGTTACAACTAAAGTTGCCGGATATCAATTCTCATTCAAAACAAGAGGGAGCGTGAACGAGAAAACCGAACCTTTATTTTCAATACTTTCAATCATGATATCTTCACCATGCTTCTCAATAAATTCTTTGCAAAGAATGAGCCCCAGGCCTGTCCCTGGTTCGTTATTAGTGCCCGGTTGGCTGTTTCTTTCAGTGATCTTGAACAGATTCGCTATTCTTTGAGAGTCAATCCCTATTCCATCATCTTTTACCAATATGCGGGCTTTGTTCTGGACAATTTCCGTTTGTAGTGTGATATTTCCTCCGGCAGCAGTAAACTTGATAGCATTAGTCATCATATTCCTCAACACGGTATTAATCATATTGGCATCAGCCATCACCATATGATTTTCTCCGGCAATGATGGTGATGCTGATTTGTTTCTTTTGCGCCATCGTCATTGTTGCTTCAAATGCGTTGTTGATAATGAGTTGCAGCGGGATTTTTTCGGGGTGAAAGCTCATAATTCCTGTTTGACTCCGGGCCCAGTTGAGCAGATTATCCAGTAGGTTGTATGCATTTTCGGCAGATCGTTGTATTACCTGAATGTTTTTTTGCAGGAACTCCGGTTTGTTCATTACGGTGCCTGAATCGAGCATTTTCGACAGACTTATGATATTGTTGAACGGGTTGCGCAGGTCATGACCAATGATGGAGAAAAATTTATCTTTCGTAGTATTCAGTTCCTGTAGTTTATGGTTGGTGTTGGTCAGTTCGATAGTCCTTTCAGCTACTTTGTGTTCAAGTTCTTCGTTCAGTTTTTGTATTTCAGCTTCAGCTATCCTGAGTTTGCGCATATGACCTCTGATAAATATAAATAAAAGGGCAGCAGTGATTATTATAAAGAAAATGCCCTTGTAGGTTTGTAAGTGCATTTTTATTTGAAAATCAGATTGTATAAGCTCA
>JBJOOU010000093.1:0-26051 GCA_046051105.1 Bacteroidota bacterium | reverse complement strand
AATGGGGTATTGAGCCATCAGCGCAGTAGTACATAGCATTGAAGCTAATACCAGGTTTGTTTTTTTCATGCGAACAAATTTAATAAGTAGTTGAGTTTAAATAAAACGTTTTGAAATGGGTTTTGTAATCAACAACTTATTGTGAATCCCCGACTTGTGACTGAAAAAATGTTGTGCTGCAATTATATAAAAAAATCTCAGTTGCGACATCTATACAAAATGATGTCCTGGCAACTGAGATTCCTTGTTTATTTTTTCCGATACTTGCTCATGTATTCGGTAGGTGTTTGTCCGTATTTCTTGCGGAAACATTTACCGTAATAGCCCGATTCTTTAAATCCTACTGCGAATGCTACTTCAGATACTGTCATATCGGTATTTTGAAGCAGTTCGATGGATTTGTTGAGTCGAACTTCCTTGATCATATCCACCGGTGCGAGGCCTGTCAAACTCTTTAGCTTTTTGAAGAAGGCCGAGCGACTGATGCCCAGGTTATCCGCAATGGAGTCGATATTAAAATCGCTGTTATCCAGATTTTCCTCAATCACCTGATTGATTTTTTCCAGGAATTGAAGATCCTTCTTTTGCAAATAGTTTTCATAGGTTTCTGTTTCCTGTGGCTCAGCATGCGTTTCCTGCTTCCAGATGTTTTCGCGGAAAGTACGACGGTCGCCCAGCAACTGTTCGATGCGGGCAATGAGGTATTCTTTATTAAACGGCTTGGTAATATAAGCATTGGCACCCATACTGGTAGCCTGAATCTTGGCTTCATCGTCGTGTTTGGCCGTGAGGATAATCACCGGAATGTGGCTGATCTGAAAATCATTGCGCATGGCTTTCAGCAGTTCCATACCCGACATTTCGGGCATCATCAGGTCGGTCACCACCAGATCGGGATGGTGCTGATTGACTTTTCGCAATCCTTCGGCTCCGTTGGCTGCTGTGTACACCTTGTATTTATCTTCCAGCTGAAGTTTCAGCAGGTTGCGGAGGTCTTTGTTGTCTTCCACCACCAGAATGGCGGGCAGGTCGGTCACATTTTCGGTTTCCTCCTGATCGGATTCAGTTTCGGAGTATTCGCCCTCTATTCTATCCTCTTCCTGCGTGTCGCCCACATAGAAGTTCACTTCGTCGGCATTGTAATGATCTTTGGACAGTTGCAACTCGATGGTAAAAGCTGAGCCCTGCCCCTGATTGCTTTCCACGCTGATTAACCCATGATGCAGGTTGATAATCTCCTTCGAAAGTGCCAGACCGATACCTGTGCCGGCATAATGCGAATTTTTCGCATTATCGGCCTGGAAAAATCGTTCGAAAATCTCGGTTACCTTGCTTTGCGGGATGCCTACTCCGGTGTCTTCCACCTTTATCAGGCAGCGGGTGCGGTCGTCCGAAAGCGAGGTGGTCATGAAAATAGTATCGCCGGCTTTCGTAAACTTAAACGCATTGGAAAGCAGGTTGCGCACCACAATTTCCAGTTTTTCTTTATCCGCCCACAGCATAATATCATCGTCGGTGAGGTGGGAGCTAAAGCTGATTTCGTTTTCCTCGGCCAGAATGCTGAATTCGCATTGCAACGATTGCACCATTTCATTCAGGTCGAAATTGGATACATGCAGCACCATTTTTCCGTTCTGAATTTTGCGGAAATCCAGGATCTGATTCACCAGCTGAAGCATCTGACTGGCATTTTTCTCAATCATTTCCACGTATTGCAGGCCTTTTTCGCTCAGGTTTTGCTTTTGGCGAAGCTCCTGAATCGGCCCCATAATCAGTGTGAGCGGTGTGCGCAATTCGTGGGAAATATTGGTAAAGAATTTAATTTTGAGTTCCGAAACGCGTTGTTCCACATACATTTCGTTGCGCATTTTCATATAAAACAACACGCCACGTACTGACAGATAAATTAAGGCCAGAATGAGCACAAAATAAATCACCTTGGCCCACAAGCTCAGGTACCAGGGCGGTAGAATGATGATTTCGAGCGTGCGTTCCGATTTGAGCGATAGGTTAGCTTCATCGATGGTTTGTACCCTGAAGGTGTAAGTTCCCGGCGGAACATTGGGATAAGACGCAATTCGGTTGTGCGCATTGTAGTGCCATTCCTCTTCGTACCCTTCCAGAATGTATTTGTACGACACGCGACTTTGGTTGTAATAATTCAGCGCTGCAAATTCAATCACAAAATTGGACTGCGAATGTTTGAGCGTAATGCTGGAAGCATAACGAATGGAGCCTTTCAGGATAGGATCATCCTTGAAACTGCGCAATTCGCGGTTGGACACCAGAAAATCGACAATAAAGGTTTTATAATCGCAATTGTAGGACTCAATTTTCTGCGGATTGAAAGACATAATGCCTTTGCGGGTACCAAACCACAAGTCGCCGGACTGAAGCTTGAGGGCACTCTCTTCTTCCATCTGCACATTGAGGAAACCATCGTAACGATCGAGGTTGCGGAAGGTTTCTTTCTGCTTGTCAAAGCGTGAAAGGGAGTTTTCGGTGGCCAACCAAAGCGTGTTTTCATCGTCGCCCACGATGGACAGAATGACATCGCTCGTAAGGCCTTCTTTGGTACTGTATGATTTGAAAACAGGACGTTTCGCTTCTTTATCATAGCTCACCAACTTGCTGAGACCACCACCAAAAGCACTGATCCAGATTTGCGATGAGGCATCTTTGTAAAGCACATAAATATCATTGTCGGACACATTGGAACTTACTTTTTCATTGCGGTAAATCTCGAAATCAATTTGCGAAGGATTAGCAAAAGTACCATCAAACGACATCAGTCCGTCGGTGGTACCCACCCAGATGCGCCCCTGCTTATCCTGCGTGATGTTACGCACCTCCATGTACAAGCCATAGCGTGGATAACGATCGAAACTGTTGAATTTATTCTTGAAACTGATTTGTCCGTTTTGCTGCGTAATCAAGTTCAATCCACCACCAAAAGTAGCTACCCAAATGCGGTGACGGTTGTCTTCATAGGTATAATATACATCGTCGGCACTGATGGTGTTGGGGTTGTGCTCGTCGGACATGAAACGCGTAAAGTTGTAGCCCAGCGGCGAAAGCGGATTCAGTTCTGCACGCACAAGACCATTTCCTTTAGTCGAAAACCAGATATTGCCCCGGCTGTCTTCCATAATATGATACACATTGCCGATAGCAAAATTTTTATCGGAAAATACCTGTTTGATGGCTCCCGTGCGATCCATGTGATACACTTCGGCCTGACGAGTCCCCACCCAAATATCGCCATTGTGGGCTTGAAACATCGTCTTCACGGCTGCATCAGTCAGCGCATTGGCCGAAGGCAACTGAAACAAATTGAACTGCTGCTTAGGAAAACTAATGCGAAAAACTCCGTTGGTGGTTGATGTCAGCCACAGGATATTGTCTTTATCCAACAGGATATCGAAGAAAACCTTTTTCTCGCCGTTTTGAAATAACTGTGGTTCACCATTGAGATAAGTCATTGCCAGCGTACTGCGGTCGAACCACACGATATCGCCAGAAGTGCTCAGCACAAACAGTCCCAGCTCTTTTCCATCCTGGATTTTCAGGGCTTTGTTCACCTTTCCGTCGGGCAGATCGAAGGGTTTGCTTACGCGGTTGAAGGGGTCGTAATAAACAATGGACGATTGGTTGATTTCGAACCACAGTTTGTCATAACTGTCCACGTAAGAATTGGTGACGATCTCGTTGGCCGAGAGCGCCAGGGCTTTTATGCTGTTGTTCGTACGTTCGTCCACCTCGAAAATGCCTTTGCCCGCAATCGACACAAACAAGCTGCGGCCATTCAGGCTAATGATGTTCTGCACCGGACCGCCTCCCTGAAAAATGGGAATACGGGTGACATTACCATCCTGATAGTTGACTTTAAACAGATTTCCCTTGTTGTCGCCCAGCCAAAGGAGCTTACCGCTTTGGTAGGCACAGCTGAACTCCTGTCCCGGCTCGGTAGCAATTTTGCGAAGCACAAAATCAGAGGGTTTCGAACGTAGTGCAGCGCCCTTTTTGCAGGAAATAATCTTGAAATCGAGCCCTATCCAGTTGATGCTTCCGGCATCTTCCACCAGCAAATTGCTGGTTTGCTTGTGCTCGCGCTTACTTTGCGAGTCGTACAGCAGCGATACCTGCAAAGCACCATTCCCTTTGGAACTTGCTTCGAGGAAATCGCGGTTCTTGGTCAGCAAAAGCAAACTACCGGTGGTGGTTTTCTGTATTTTAATGATTTTAGGACTGACCGAATAATGTTTCTTTATTTCGTTGAAAACATCATAGTACTGCTCGGTATGTTTATCGAAAAGATAGAGTTTGTGGTCGATGGTTTTCACCCACAGATTGCCATCTTTGGCCTCGATAATGTTCTGAAGTTTGTGTGGAGGGATATCCGTATTGTAGTCATCGCGGTTGTTGTAGCTGCGAAACTTCACCCCGTCGAAACTGGTAAGCCCATACCAGGTACCAAACCACATCAGCCCGTCGGCATCTTTGGCCGCACAAAAAACCGTGTTGTGTGGCAATCCGTTTTCGATAGAATAGTCCTTTACAATCATGTTTTTAGCAGCAAAAACCGATGGCAAAGTACAAAGCAGTACAAGAAGCAGTAGGGTTGTTTTCTTCATATTGGATATTAGCCGACGTGAACGGCGAATAAATTTTTCAGTCTACAAATTTATAAACTATTCAGAATTAAATGGAAAAAGCGGGCGTTTAATTTTCAATCTGTTCCAAAACGGCACAAGCGACCTGTGCTGTCGCTTGTTCGTTGTTATTTAAAAAAGCAGGATAACCGAAGAATCATTTCCTCTTCAATAGCAACGCGGATGTAACGGATTTAGCGGGTTGTGACGGATCTCAACACAGATTGGGTTTTCTTCGAAAACAACGGATAAAACTATTTTTGCAATCGAATCCGTTTCGATTTATCGAAATAATCAGCCCTAAATCCGTCAATATAATATTCGGTGATCATTCGTTACATCCGTTACATCCGCGTTACTATTCGTTAAAACAAAGCATTCTAACTGGAAAATCAATCTTATTATTTAAAAATTTTCTCCCACGGATTATCGCTACGGAAAGGTACTGCCGGCAAGCCTTCTTTGTTTACGAAGTTAGACTGTGCTGCTTCGTTCCATGCAAAACGAACATTCACCGGAGCTGCAACTTCGGGTGCCGATACCAATACCTTGTCGCCTGCGATTTCGGCCTGTGCCGGATAATATTTTCCATCGGCACCAGCCACAGAGAACCAAGTGAGCGGTTTACCGTCGCGGCTCATCAATCCACCACCGACATTTGAATAACGAACTTCTATTTTCCCATTTTTAGCCTTCATGGCTTTGAAAACCGGTCCTGAACACACCACATCCGAAAATCCGTAGGCTTTGTTTTGTGCCAATAAGCTAAGTCGGCGACCCACTTCCCACTTGTAGCCCGGATGCAAATCCACGATGCTATCCACCAAATCGGTGATGGTAACCATGCCTGTTTTCGGAAGTTTTTGCAGCAAAGCCTGGGCTTCCCAGAACTCGGGCAATTGCTCCACTGTGTGCGGACGCACATCTTTGGCACCGGAATAAGTATAAGGCGCAATTTGTACATAATAAAACGGCAAGTTCTTGTCGCCCCAATCGCCGCGCCAGTTTTCGATCAGCGTTTTCAGTTTGTAGGCGTAGCGGATATTTTCGTTCAGAAAACAGCCCGATTCGCCCTGATACCAGAGGAACCCTTTCAGCGCAAAGGGAATCACCGGCTGCACCATGGTGGTATAAAATTTTCCGGGATCGCCACCGTCCGCAATCAGTTTTTCGAGTTGCTTGCCGTCTTTCAGCTTCGGTGCGACTTCGAGTTTCGAGGGCTTAATCCAGGGCTCAATGCGGCTACCGGGCACTGCCGACGAAATCATCCCCACCGGAATATGCAATTTGGCGTACAGGTTTTTGGCAAAGAAATAGCCCGCCGCAGAGAAATCTTTCAGCAAAATTTCGCTCGATACTGCGGGTACCCAGCCAGCGTGAGTTGAGTCGGGCGACATAAATTTGCGGCGCACCAGGAAAATACGGATGTTGGTATTGTTGGCCGTCAGCAAATCGTCTTCGGCAGGATGCGCCCCCCGAACCGTGTTTTGCAACTTGCTGTTTTTACGCAGCGTGTATTCCATATTCGACTGCCCGGAGCAAAACCATACCTCTCCCACCAGAATATTTTTAAGCGTAATGCTATTTTCTTTACCGGAAATCACCATTTCGCGCCCCACTTCCGAAGCTTTCATGGGCGAAAGTTTCACCACCCAGCGACCGGAATCGTTGGCCAGTGCGGTTTTGGTTTGCCCTCCAAAGCTGACGGTTACTTTTTCGCCTTTGTCCGCCGTACCCCACACCGGCACAGGTTTGTTGCGCTGAAGCACCATATTATGTCCCAGGATTTTAGGAACCACCACTTTGGCCTGCACCGCAGTACTACCCACCAGCAAACCGCCCAGCAAATACATGGCTGCGCATTTATTTTTCAGAAAAGAGATTGACACGATATTGTTTCTTTTGAGATTAAAAATAAAAGACGAATTGAAAATGATTTTGTTATCGTTTCGGCTAATTTTTATATCAGTGGGAACGAATTCAATAAAAAACATGTTGTAAGATATAGACCCACTTCAAAAAACAATACATGCTTAGAAAAATCCTTTTAAGAATACTTATCTTTTTAAAAGATCGGTTTAATCTCGGTCATGAGCAGGAAGATTTTTACAAAACAATAAAATCCATTGAGAAAGGCGTTGATTTTAGAGGTATCAATGTTTGGACCTTGGTTTTCGCCATTTTTATAGCATCCATAGGCCTCAATGTCAATTCCACAGCAGTAATCATAGGTGCCATGCTTATTTCACCTCTGATGGGACCAATCATGGGATTGGGTTTAAGTGTAGGAATAAACGACTTCACTCTGCTTAAAAAATCGCTTCGCAATCTGTCAATAGCGGTTGTAATCAGCATCAGTACTTCGGCATTGTATTTTTTTATCAGCCCACTCAACGAGGCTCAATCGGAACTACTTTCCAGAACCAACCCGACTATCTATGATGTTCTGATCGCGCTTTTTGGTGGATTTGCGGGCATCGTAGCCAGTTCGTCTAAGGAAAAAGGGACTGTAATTTCGGGAGTTGCAATTGCCACAGCACTTATGCCACCACTTTGCACTGCAGGTTTTGGGTTGGCTACCGGAAATCTTTATTTCTTTGTTGGTGCTGCCTATTTGTTTTTTATCAATGCTGTGATGATCAGTGTATCCACCCTCCTTTTTGTTCGGTTTTTAAAGTTTCCTCTCAAACAGGAAGTAGACATTGCTCATACTATAAAGGTGAAAAGATATATATTTTTAGTAGTAAGCATTACAGTCCTTCCGAGTATTTATTTTGGATACCAAATTGTACAGGAAACCATTTTTAAAACCAATGCTGTAAAGTTTGTAAACAAAGAGCTGGTATTTAAACAAAGCCAGGTTATTAACACAAGTTATACTTACAACCCAAATGATAGCAGCCAGATTGTGGTATTTTTAACCGGCGAAAGAGTGGCTCCAAGCCTGGTCAGCAATCTATCCCAAAAATTGGCCGATTATTCACTACACAAAGTAAAACTGATTGTGAAACAAGGGCTAAACAGTAGCACTAACCTCGATTTTAGCCAGATAAAAAGTGGCATTCTGGAAGAAATCTATCATAAAAATGATTTGACAATAGCCAATAAAGACGAGCAAATAAAACTACTTGAAAATGAAATAATAGAATTGAAAAAAGTGGAATATCCGAATAAGGACATAACGGAAGAAATGAATGCGATTAATGCAAAAGTAAGATCGGCAAGTGTAAATCAACTGATTTATTATGACGTAGACAGAAAAAAGAATGATACAACCGTTACGGTAAATTTGAGAACAAAACCAATACTCAACAAGACGGAGTATCAAAGTCTGCAAAGATGGTTATTCAAGCGGTTGAAAAATGATAAACTGAAGATTATCATTGAATAAACCTTAAACCGTTTTTGAATAGAAACAATAAAGGTGGCCTTTAAAAGCCACCTTTATTGATTTTATAAATCATCTTATTTCGTTGTCCCAAACTCGGTTTGTTGCTTTTCTACCTCGTCGAGGAGTTTTTGCTTTTCTTCGTCACTGAATTGTTTGAAATCTGCTTTTCCACTTTGGGATTTAGCTCCTTTACCAACTTTTTGTTCTAAATAATTGAACGGTACATCTGCCGGAACACTTTCCAATTCCAGTTCAGCAGCGGTAGGTGCCTGCGTACCTTCGAACTGTACATGGGCTTTTACCTTGATTTTGCCGGCTTTGGTAGTGGAGCGAATCAATACCGGTGCCGAACCCCATTCCACAGCGCGCGGATTGGCACCGATGCTTTGGTCGCCGATGATTTCGCCTTCGCCTTCCACGGTGAACACCACATTTTCTTTGGCCAAACGGCGCACATTGCCATTATCGTCGGTAATTTCGGCCACCACCACAACAAAATCAGATCCATCGGCCACCAACTTTTTACCCAGCGCATCCACTGTAAGGCGCACTTTGGTAGATCGGCGCGACGGCATCTTTTTCTCGCTGCACACAACTTTTCCTTTAACAATACCTTCAACGAGCAGGCTTACTTTCTGCCAGTTTTTCTGTTTGTAAGAATACTCGCGTGCCTCCCAAAAATCGAATACGTTTTCGAAAGTCACAGGTGCATTTGGCATATGCCCTTTGGCGTGCACCACCGGTTTTGTCCACGATTTACCTTCGTAAGCCGTGAGTCGAACAGAATCACAGTTGCTAAACACTACTACATCTTTGTCTGAAAATGGCGTCATCTCGTTCATCACATACACCATCGGGCCGGTAGTTAGGTCGGGCACATTCAGGTTCGGATTTGCCTGACTTTTGAATAGATAATACGCATATTTAGGCTGACGGAACGCATCAAAAATGCCACCCCAGTACGGATCGGGGTGATAGCCGCGCTGATGATCGAACGGATGCCACTGACAACCTCCGAAAAACTGACCTGTAGTGTGAAACATTTCGTCGTACGATTTTGCCAGCGATAAAGCCTGCACTTTCATGGGTTGCTCGCCCCAGCTGCGGCTCGCGCGGTTGTTGTTATTATGCGCATACCAATCGTCTACGTTTTCGCCCCACTCGCGGGTAAAGAGCGATTGTGTGGCTTTGCCTTCGTCGGTTGGCCAGCCATACACCACATCGTAATTCTCTTTTACGCCTTCCGAGTTTAAATCGGCAGCCGCTCCGGGACGTCCGGGATAAGGAAATTCATCTTTGGTTATTTGCAGTGAATTCAGCGAGAATTCTTTCGGAAAACGGGTTTCATTCAAAATGGGTTCCCACAAAATAACCGAAGGATGATTGCGGTCGCGGCGAATGAGATTGCGCGTATTTTCATATACCAACTGTTCAAATTTCGGATCTTTGTTCCAAAACTGCCAGCCCGGAGTAGCCACAATGATAAACATGCCCAACTCATCGCACGCATCCATAAACGACGGATCCTGCGGATAATGCGCCGTGCGCACAATCATGCAACCAGCATCGCGCAAGCGTTTCACATCGCGCCATTGTTGCGAATTGGGTAGCGCATTGCCCACATACGCAAAATCCTGGTGGCGATTGCCGCCAATCATCTGTCCGTACGGTTTGCCGTTGAGATATACGCCATCTTTACCACGAAACTCCACTTTGCGGATTCCGGCACGCACCATGCCGCCATCAATGTTGATTTTGCCGTCTTTTACCTGTAAACTTACCTTGTACAACGATGGTGATTCCGGCGCCCAAAGGATCGGATTAGCAACAATCGCCTTTTGATTGATAACTTTCGCCTCGCCTGCATTCAGAGTGATTTTTGAAGAAAGTTTTTTGATCAACTTGCCTTTCGGATCAGTAATGCTGGCTTCCAAAGTAACCGTTCTTGACTTTGCCCCGCTGTTTTTCAATTCGGTATTGATAAATAAATCAGCACTTTTAGCCGAAATATTGTCGTAATGCAGAAACACACCGCCGCCTGCAGTTTTGTTGGCTTCGATGGCATCGGTAATGCCCACTTTGTTCTTGCAAATCATCCATACATCGCGGTAAATGCCTCCGTGATACGCAAAATCCATTGTGTATTGTGGTTTTCCCGGAGGAAAAGTCTTGTCGTCGCTGTTGTCGGCCATCACTGCAATCTGGCAGGTATCACCGGCTTGCGAACCATTGGCAGTCAGGTCTACCGTAATGGGGAGATATCCGCCCAAATGTTCTTTCACCAGCTTGCCATTGAGGTAAATTTTTTGTTTGCCCATGATGGCTTCGAAATGGATCAGCACGTCCATTCCTTTTGCCGATGCAGGTACCACAAAACGCTTGCGATACCAGGCTATTCCCTGGTAATTGCGGTTGCCACTGGCTTCGGCGGGCATCAGTTCTACCGAGTGCGGTGTAGCCACTACTTCCCAGCGCGAGTCGTTGAAGTTTCTCTGATCGGCACCTTTCGCATCGCCGCGAAAAAACCGCCAACCGTTGTTGAAGTTATACACCTGTCGTCCGCTTCCCTCCACCTGATAAAAACCCGCTACCGATGTTGCAGCCTGCGTATTGAAAGCAATAAAACAAAAAAGAATGAATGAAAAAATGTGTCTCAAGTTCATATGTATTTTTATTATCTAAAACAAAGTTACAAAAACAGCCCGCATAAACATTCAGTCCTGTACATCTCTCTGCATGGAATGTACAAAATTCCCTGAATTGGCTATTTCATAGTTTTTTACTGACGAAAAATCAGGTGGTTTTGTAATCGAATTTATGAGATGAGCACAAACAATAATATGCATATTATTGTTTTAAAAATACCAAATCACCTTTCGTTTCATACGCTCTCATTTTCATCAGAAGATATCATTATCAACATATTTATTCATTTTGTTGAACCATTAAATTCTAATAGTCATGAAAAAGAGTTGGTTACCCATTTTACTGATGGCTCTAATGGCAGTATCGTTTACTGCATGTACCAAAAAACAGGAAAAAAAAGAGATCATCATTGCTGTAATTCCGAAAGTAGATAATGCTATTTTCGATCAGGTAAAAATCAGTGCTCAGCAAGCTGCCAAAGAGCTGGGAGTAACGCTCACCTGGGAGGCTCCCACCTCCATCGACGGCAAAAAGCAGGTTGAAATCATCGAAAACCTGATTCATTATCAGGTGGATGGTATTCTGATCAGTTGCAACGATGCCGAAATGCTGAAAGAACCTATCAACAAGGCCATAAAAGCCGGCATCAAGGTGGCTACTTTCGACTCCGACGCTCCTAAAAGCGACCGCATCTTTTACATTGGCACCGACAACAAGAAAGCCGGTAAAATTTGTGCAGAAACCATGCTTCAGCTTTATGCCAAAATGAAAAAGACACCCAAAAACATTACCGTCCTCAGCGGTGGTATGAATGCCGACAATATGCTGGAACGCATCATGGGGTTCAAAAGCGTAATGGACGGTAAAGCCAAAATTGAAGTACTTAATTCGTTTGAGATGCCCGATCTAGGCAAAGAACTCATCAATTACAGCATTGCCAAAAACAAAAACATCAATGGCATTCAACTGATTTGGGGTGTACCTGTCCTGAACGGCGTAGACAGCATTCCGGCTTTGGACATGCTGATACATGATGGTGGTGCAGCTGTATTTTTTGACGTATCGAAACCGTTGTTGAAATACATCAAAGAGCATCCCAACTGCGCTACCATGAAACAGGATTTTCATGCCATGGGGCACGATGGAGTGCTGAATCTCTTCAATGCTATCAGCGGAAAAAGCTATGACATCCTCACTTTGTTCGACGTGAAAGTGATCGATAAATCCAATGCAGCCGAAGAGCTGAAGAAAATGTAAGCACACCGATTCTACTCATAAAAAAGCACTTATCCAACTCGCTCATGGATAAGTACTTTTCTTTATGCTGACCACCGTTCTCAGGCTTCTTTCTTTTTAAAAATAATTGATAACACAATAGAAAGAGTAAGTAAAGTAACAATCACTCCCAGCGAAACAAAGTTGGAAATGTGGAAATGAAAGCCGGTTTGAGCGCCAAACTCGTGACTAAATTCATTGATACACATTTTGATACCAATAAAGGTAAGAATGCCCGACAAAGCGTATTTAAGGTAATGGAACAGATCCATAATGCCATTGAGCGCAAAATACAACGACCGCAACCCCAAAATAGCAAAGATATTGGAAGTATACACGATAAAAATATCCTTTGAAACCGACAGCACAGCCGGAATTGAATCAACAGCAAAAATCAAATCCGAAGCTTCGATCACCAGCAATGCGATAAAAAACGGAGTGGCATGTAGCAGTTTCACCTTCTTATTGTCGCGCACTACCTCTTTGCGCACAAAGAAATCGGGTTTCGACATATCGTCGGTGATCGGGAAAATCTTTTTAAACCAACGAATCGCCAAATTATTATTCGGGTTGTAATCGTCATCGTCCTTTTCAAAAATCATCGATACCCCTGTGTAAATCAGGAAGGCTCCAAAGATATACATCACCCAGGCAAACTGCTGGATAAGAGCTACACCGGCAAAAATAAACACTGCCCGCATCACCACAGCACCGATAATTCCCCAAAAGAGTATTTTATGCTGATATTTCGGTTCTATTTTGAAAAATCCGAAAATCATAATGAACACAAACAGGTTGTCGACACTGAGCGACTCCTCGATCAGATAACCTGTTAGAAACTCCAGTGCTTTTGCTTTGCCGAAATAATACAGCACTCCAAAGTTGAAAACAACGGCCAATCCAATCCAGAATGCACTCCAAAGCAATGCTTCCTTTACTTTTACCACCTCATCCTTTTTATGAAAAACAAACAAGTCGAGGCATAACATAATCACCACAAAGGCGAAAAAACCAATCCAAAATCCGATACTTACTTCCATTAATTTGAGTCTTTTTTAAATGTCCGGAAACTGTAACAAAAACAATTCCGAAAATGAATTGCAAAGTAAAAAATTAAATCGCAGATATACAAAAAGTGTTTTATAACAGCTACCAAGGGCAATTTTAAAGAAAATTGGTCGATTAACGCATTGAAAAATCACTATCTTTGCACATTGAACAACTAACTGTGTAACTCTTTGATTTACCCGACATCTTTACCCGATTCGGGTTTCTTTACAACATCCCGTTGCCCCGTAAAGTTGCAAATGTGTATAAATTTAAAGCCTATTACGAACGATGAAGACACATTTAAAAACATGGACTTTCTACGTAGTGATGCTCGCATCATTTGCGTTTCTTACCTACTGGCTATTTCAAAAAGCCGAAATATTCAACACAGCTAAAACAGCTGTAGAACATGCCGTTAAACCAGGATCTGCCGAGAGTTTCAAACTATTCCAACAATCGCTGCATATCAATCTAGAAGAACCCGTAGCCATGTTGCTACTGCAGATCATTTCCATTCTGTTGGTATCCAGAATTTTCGGATTTTTATTTGTAAAAATGGGGCAACCTACCGTTATTGGTGAAATTCTGGCAGGTATTGTACTCGGGCCGTCCTTATTGGGTAACTTTTTCCCTGATACCTATCATTTTCTGTTCACAGCTTCTACACTGGGCAATCTGAATATACTCAGCCAGATTGGTTTAATCTTATTCATGTTTACGATTGGCATGGAGCTGGATATGAGCATGCTCAAACAGCGTATTGGTCAAACCTATGTTATTAGCCATGCCAGTATCATTATTCCTTACTTTCTGGGAATGTTGCTTGCCTTTTTTGTATACAAAGACTTTGCCGCCGGACATACGGACTTTCTTTCATTTGCCTTATTTATCGGTATTTCGATGAGTATCACGGCCTTCCCTGTGCTGGCGCGAATTGTACAGGAAAAAGGCTTATCGAAAACTCATCTGGGCACGATTGCCATTGCCAGTGCTGCCAACGATGATGTAACTGCCTGGTGCGTTCTGGCAGCCGTTATCGCTATTGCCAAAACCGGAAGTTTCGTGAGTTCTTTGTATACCATCGGTTTTTCTGTGGCGTATGTGGTGGCAATGATTGTTTTGGTGCGACCTTTTTTGAAAAAAATTGGTAATATCTACAGTAACACCGAAGTGTTGAACAAAAGCATTGTTGCATTCTTTCTATCGGTACTTATTATTTCAGCCTTTATCACACAACTAATTGGTATTCATGCTCTTTTTGGGGCATTTCTGGCTGGCGTGATTATGCCTGAGATGCCACACTTCCGCAAAATGATTATCGAAAAAGTAGAAGATGTGTCGGTAACATTGCTCCTGCCATTGTTTTTCGTGTTCACCGGTTTGCGTACCGAAATCGGATTGCTGAACACGCCTCATCTTTGGGCCATGTGTGGTATTTTTATACTGGTGGCTATTATCGGTAAATTTGCCGGCGGAGCATTTACAGCTAAAATTCTGGGCGAAAGCTGGAAGGATAGTCTATCCATCGGTGTACTGATGAATACCCGCGGACTAATGGAGCTGATTGTATTGAACATTGGCTACGAAATGGGTATCTTACCGCCTCCTATCTTCGTAATGCTGGTAATAATGGCATTGGTCACTACTTTTATGACTACGCCCGTTTTATCATTTATCAACTACATGTTCCCTGAAAAAGATGTGGAGAAAGAGTACATCAAACAACAGGCTGAAGGTATTTTCAAAGCACTGATTGCTGTGGGAAATCCGGAAAGTGGAAAATCGTTGGTAAATGTAGCCAAAACAGTACTTGATGGTACAAAAAATATTCTGGAAGTCACCGTACTACACATTACTCCCGGAACCGACACTAATCCCTTGCTGGGTGAGCAATTTTCGGTAGAAGCCTTCCGCAATGCCCGCGATGAAGCCGGCGACCTGAGTATCCCTATTGACACCGAGTACAAAGTGTGCGACAATATCGAATCGGGCATTGTAAAATGTACCAATCAAAATAATTTCGACTTCCTGCTCGTCGGTGCCGGCGTGTCGCTATCGGGCATTCCGTTTTTCAAACAAACCAGCCGTTTCAATAACATCAAATGGTTGAATCGATTTGTAAATAAAGCCTTTCAGAAACAGGCATTCTTTTATCCCGGAACACTGATAAAGGACAAAACCCGCTATTTTATCGAAAACAGTAATTGCAGTGTGGGCGTATTTGTCAATCGGGGCTATATGCGAATCACATCTACGCTGATCGTTCTTCGCGACGAAAATGATGATTTCCTGCTGCGTTATGCCCGCCGTTTGTTGCGCAACAATCCGGAAGTGAGCATCACCATTATCGACCTGAAAAAACTTACTGTAAACAACGAAAAAGTAAAAGCGGGTATGGATATGCTTCGTGAGCAATTCCCGACCAGCGCCGTAAAACTGATAAAAGGCACCCGCCTCACTCCCGCCCTGTTGGCACGATTCAGCTTTATGCTAATCAGTTATCCGACCTGGGAAGCGATGTCGGAGCCCGGCAATAGTCAGTTGGTAAATATTCCATCCACCCTGATCATCAATAAAAAACAAAGCCGCTTCCATGTGGGAACACGTAATAAAATAATAATTCACGACGAATCTGAAACTTCGACGGAAAATGACTAAACGCAAAACGGGCTGTTCGGATAAATTCCAAACAGCCCGTTTTATATTTTAGAATAACCAATTTAGCTCAATGAATTCCAGCCTTGTGCCTGTAGCTGAATTTCTTCGCCTTCTCGCCCTACCAGGTTCAGTCCCAGTTCCGGCTTAGTCATGTGCCCTACAATGCCTACACCTTCCATGGTTACAATTTTATCATAGTCTTCCAGCTTGGCCGTGAATACCAATTCGTAGTCTTCGCCACCGTTGAGAGCAGCCGTTACGATGCTCATGTTCAACTCCTCAGCCATTACAGCCGCCTGATAGTTGATTGGAATCTTATCTTCGTACACTCTGCAACCGGTGTTGCTTTGCGAGCAAAGGTGTTTTAGTTCCGACGAAAGTCCGTCTGATACATCCATCATCGCAGTTGGCACAATGTCCAGCTTACGAAGTTGCTCAATAATATCCTTCCGGGCTTCGGGTTTCAACTGGCGTTGCAGGATGTAATCTTTCCCCTCGAAATCGGGTTGGGCATTCTCATCGGCACGAAAAACGATTTTTTCACGCTCCAGCAGCTGTAAACCCATATAGGCGGAGCCCAAATCGCCGGTTACGCAAATAAGGTCGGTTTGTCCGGCACCGTTTCTATACACAATTTTACCTTCTTCGCCTTCGCCAATACAGGTGATGCTAATGGTAAGTCCGGTAAGCGATGCCGAAGTATCGCCACCTATCAAATCCACCCCGTAGTGCTGACAGGCCAGCTCGAGCCCCGCATAAAACTGCTCCAGGTCTTCTACCGAAAAGCGTTTGGAGATACCCAGCGACACGGTCAGTTGCTTCGGTGTACCGTTCATAGCATAAATGTCCGAGAAATTAACCACCGCAGATTTGTAACCCAGATGCATCAATGGCACATACACCAAATCAAAATGAATGCCTTCGAGCAACAAGTCGGTGGTTACCAGCGTCTTTTTATCGCCGTATTGCAGCACAGCCGCATCATCGCCAATGCCTTTCAGTGTCGATTCATTTTGTATTTTAAACTTTTCGGTCAGATGTTTGATCAGGCCAAACTCGCCGTATTTCGAAATTTCAGTTCGTTGCATAGTGTATAAAATAAAACTTGTCCAAAGTTAGGTACTTTGGACAAGTTTATAAAATTATGGGAGAAAAATTAATGTTTGTCCATTTTTTCAACGCGACGTTGATGGCGACCACCCTCGAAATCTGACATAAAGAAAGTTTCGATAATGTCCAGCGCTTCCGATTCCGACACAAAACGAGCGGGCAACGAAAGGATGTTGGCATCGTTGTGCTGACGAGCCAAGGCTGCAATTTCCGCTTTCCAGCAAAGTGCCGCCCGAATGCCCAGGTGTTTGTTTAGCGTCATGCTAATGCCATTTCCGGAACCACAAATAGAGATTCCAAAATCAAACTCACCACGCTTAATTGCTGATGCCATAGGGTGGGCATAATCAGGATAATCAGAACTTTCGGACGAATGCGCACCAAAATCTTTCAGTTCTTGCACTCCTTCTCCTTCGAGAAATTCTACTACTTTCAGCTTCAATTCGTAGCCCGCATGGTCGTTGCAAATTGCAATCCGTAAATGTTTGTAAGGGTTCATAGGATCTGTTTTTATGATTTAAAGTACAAAATTAGCAATTAATTTTCAACCTTACAGGGTCAAATTTCCCGAAACAGTGGATATTAGCATATTCATGGTCCGCCCATTGGGTGAATAAATGTACACTTATTGTAACACAAAAGCAAGAGCTTTGTTTATCATCAACCGGCTACCGACACCTCAAAACCACTGATTTTCACTCTCTCGGCTATTCGGTTGAGTTCATCAACGCCTACCTTGTTAAGGGTTTTGGTGGGTGCTTCACGATCCAGGCTGTATATCATTACCTGCTTTGGGTTAATTTTTTTCAAAGCAGCAACCCAGGCCTCCACTTCTTCGTCGGTGGTATTGTCTACCGCTTCGCCATTTACCTGCCCTCTGAGAAACATCGTTTGAATAATCAGATTTCCTTCGAATTTTTGCAAATGCTCCACAAACCAGTCTACCGAAATATGTTTTCCTACCGGCTGATCCATCAGCTTCATGGTACGGTCGATGGCCGAATCAAACTTTAGAATATTGTTGTCCACCTTGTTCAGGGCGGCAAACACATGCGGTTTGTGTATGCGGGTGGAATTGGACAGTACACTCACTTTGGCCGATGGGCAATATGTATCGCGTAAGGCTATGGTATCGTCGATAATGCCTTCAAACTCGGCATGTAGCGTCGGCTCTCCATTGCCTGCAAAAGTAATCACATCCGGTATTTCTCCATCAGCTACCATCTGCTGCAATTTAGCATCCAGCGTTTCGCGCACCTGCTGGCGGTTAGGTATGGGCGACTCCTGCATGGTGGTGTTGAACCCACATTCGCAGTAAACGCAATTGAAGGAACAGATTTTTGCATCTATCGGGAGCAAATTTACTCCCAACGAAAGGCCCAACCGGCGACTGCGAATGGGTCCGAATATAATTTGATCGAATAAAAACATCTGGTAGTTTGTAAAGTTAGAAAGTTGAAAGTTTATAAGGTTTAATAGATAAAATACCAAGTAGCAAAGTCTGTCTGGATTCTATATCAAGAATAAAAAGTAATACTAAAACTTAATAATAATCCGTTCGCCCAGCGTTTTGGAGAGTTGCTTTTTTACCTCGTCCAGTTGCTTAATTTCAAGCATTAGCTGATCGGCCAACGGATAGTTTTTCATTTCCGAGGCGGCTTTTAGTTCCAACAGCTTCTGTTTAAGCATATCCAGAATCAGAATATTTTTAAACTCAAACACCACGCGCGGCACCAGCTCAATAAGGCGTTCCAAATCGGATTCTACTTTTTTGATCTTCGAATGCACCTTGCTGAGTGTATATTTTTCAGTTACCAAATCAGCAGCAAGCAAGCTAATACGTTGATTTTGATGATAGATAAAAAACTTCTCGGCCAAAAAGCCTTCCAGCCGATGATTGAGCTTGTACTCTTCCAGCATCAACGCATGAATTTCGTTGTGAAACAGCAGATTGTCCTGCTCCAGCTCCTGAAGGATATAATCGCCCACCGTAACGGGAATAGTTTGCGCTTCGTCGGCATAATAAAACAGCACATCGCCATATTTTACAAGTATCTGCAAAATGTTCCGTTCCTGTTCTTCAAAGCGGGACGAAGAGATATATTGTGCCGGTGGTTCGTCGTCCACTCCGGGTGGAGGTGGAAAATCGGGCGGTAAATTATTGGGCTGACGAGCCGCTGTTTTTTCCTTTTCTGATGTCTTTATTTTATTGATTTCGTAGTAAAGCATTTGCTCATCCACGTTCAATAAATTGCTGCATTCCTTTACATATTCACTGCGAATAGCCGTATTGGGAATTATAGATATGCTTCGTACAATATCCAGAACCAATCCTGCCCGTTTTACAGGGTCGTTGCCGGCATCAGCCAAAAGGAGGTTCGTTTTGAAGCGAATAAAGTCAGACGAGTTCCGTTCTACGAAGTCGATGAAGTCCGACGCATTGTGCTTGCGGGCAAACGAATCGGGGTCGTCACCATCGGGCAAGAGCAACACCTTGATGTTTAGCCCTTCCTCCAAAAGTAAATCTATCCCACGGATGGAGGCTTTGATACCTGCCGCGTCACCATCATAAATCACCGTCACATTTTCCGTAAAGCGATGAATCAGACGTATTTGTCCTGGCGTAAGCGAGGTTCCTGACGATGCCACCACGTTTTCGATACCGCTTTGATGCATCGAAATTACGTCGGTATACCCTTCTACCAGATAACATCTATCCTGCCGAACAATGTCTTTTTTGGCGAAATAGATTCCGTACAGCTCATTACTTTTGTGGTAAATATCCGACTCGGGCGAGTTGACGTACTTCGCCATTTTGTCGTCTTTCTTGAGGATACGTCCCCCGAAAGCCACCACTTTTCCCGACAAAGAATGCACCGGAAACATCACACGCCCGCGAAAACGGTCGCTGAGCTGTTTGTTCTCATTTTCAAGCGTTAGTCCTGTGCGAACGAGGTACTCTTTATTATATCCGGCCTTCATCGCAGCCTGCGAAAACGCATCGCGCTGATCGAGACTGTAGCCCAGCTGAAATTTCTGTATAATGTCGTCGCGGAAACCACGTTCGCGGAAATAACCGAGACCGATGGACTTTCCATCAATGTGATTGTGGAGCGTGTTGGAAAAGAATTTCTGCGCATAGTCGTTCACCAGAAACATCGACTCGCGATCGTTGCGCACCGCCATTTCTTCGGCCGACAATTCGCGCTCGTGTACCTCGATATGATACTTCCGCGCCAGGTATTTGAGGGCTTCGTAATACGAAATCTGCTCGTGCTCCATGATGAAATGAACAGAATTCCCCCCTTTACCGCAACCAAAACATTTGAAAATACCTTTGTGAGGAGAAACGATAAATGAAGGTGTTTTCTCGTTATGAAACGGACATAGCCCCAACAGATTCGTCCCTCGTTTTTTGAGTGTAACGAAATCGCCCACAACATCCTGTATTTGTGAGGCTTCGGTAATGCGGTCTATGGTAGGTTGATCGATCATTTCGTGAAATAAAAAAGGATTACAAAGCTACGGATTTTTTTCGGGATGATTATCCAACCGATCAGGTCGAATACAGCCCATGTTTTCAGCCAACTCACAACATTATTTTGTATTCGGGTGTTTATTATTTTGATATTAATCATGAAAACAAGAGAATCAGGGCACAAATTCCACTGAATCGAAGATATACTTTTACTTTTGCAGTTTCGTTACGAATCAAATTTTCAACCAGAAACAATTCATTTCTTATGAAAACATCAAAATTTATCTTGTCACTGTTGCTTGCTGGCGGTATCACCACCAGTCAGGCACAGGAAAGTGTGGCTAACATTTTCAAATCGGGTGTCGACGACCTCAACGCCATTGGAAATGGCTATTTGAAACCCTTCGGCAATGGTTTTGCTACCGGATTGGGCTCCAACTGGTACAACACAGCCGATGTACACAGCGTGTTGGGCTTTGATCTGACCATCGGTGCCAATGCCGTATTTGCGCCAAAAGAAGATCAGACTTTTAGTCTGGCAGGGCTTAAAAACCTAAAAGCCGTAAATGGCGAAACCTCAGCCCCCAGCTTTGCAGGCAAAGGTCAGGGAGTGAATCTGGAACTGACACAAACCATCAACGGCCAACAAACTAAGATTGTATCCTTTACCAGCCCTAAGGGTGTAAGTGAAATATTGCCAACCCCTACGGTGCAGTTCACCATCGGGCTTCCGGTAGTGAATGATGTAAGTGTGCGCTTTATCCCGAATATAAAATCGGGCGATACTGAAGTGTCGATGTGGGGCGTAGGCGTGAAACACAACTTTAAACGCTGGATACCCGGAGTAAAACTGCTTCCGTTTGATGCAGCGGCGATGGTGAGCTATACCCATTTCAATGTTCAATACAATTTGCCAACCAGCTCTTTGGTAACTCCCGACAAACTGGTAAACGGCACAACGGCCACTGTGGATTACGATGGTAATGCTTCGATATATGCAGGCCAAAACATGCACCTTTCGGCCAATGCAATGTCGGCAAACATTATTCTGTCTAAAAAATTGCTGATTTTTACTCCTTATGCGGGATTTGGGATTACGAACACCCATTATGACGTAACCATGGCGGGCAACTATCCGATACTTACATCAGTAAAAACCAGCAATGGCACCGTAGTGACTAAAAATGGCGTGCCAGTTATGGATTATAAAAAAGAGGTAGATCCCCTGAAAGTTACCGACGATTTGGCCATGACCAATCTTACTCTTGGACTGCGATTGAAACTGGCACTTATCACCCTTCACGGACAATACGTATTCCAGAAATACCCAACCGCTTCGGTGGGTCTTGGTGTATCGTTTAGATAAGCAAAAAAGCCTTCAAATGCCTCCAAACAGCACCGGTATGTTTGCAAAATATCACCCATTCGGGATTTTTTGCAGATGTACCGGTTTTTTTATAGCACTCACAATGCATCTGTGGGCTGTTTTTTACTCAAAAAAATGTATCTTTGCCGAAACTATGCCGGTAATTAGCCACTGAAATTTTATGCTAAAACAACAGTTACAACAGAAACTTCAACAAAAACTTTCGCCTGCACAGATTCAGGTCATCAAGATGCTCGAAGTGCCTACTCTGGAGCTGGAAGAACGTATCCGTCAGGAACTGGAAGAAAATCCGGCGCTGGAAGAAGGAGCTGAACTCACCAACGATGCCGACGCCGACGATGATTTTGGAATGGATGATGGCGGCAACAACGACGACTTCGACCCCGAAGAGTACATGGCCGACGACGACATCCCCGACTACAAGCTAAAAGCCAACAACACGTCGAAAGACGATAAATACACGGAAATCCCCTTTTCGGCAGGAATGACTTTCCACGAATTTCTGATCGACCAGATAGGGCTGATGCAGATCACCGAACACGAACGAATGCTGATTGAATACGTGATTGGCAACATCGACGAAGAAGGCTACCTGCGCCGCTCACCCGAAGCGATGGTGGACGATATCGTGTTTCAGGCAGGGGTGCAAACCACCGACGAAGAAATGTACCGCATTATCCGACTGGTACAGGAACTCGACCCAGCCGGCGTGGGCGCAACTACGCTACAGGAATGCCTGAAACTGCAATTGGAACGAAAAGACCGCAGCGATACAATCAAACTGGCCATAAGAGTAATCAAAGATTATTTCGAAGAGTTTTCGCGCAAGCATTACGATAAAATTCAGCGCGGACTGGACATGGACGATGTGATGCTGAAAAAGGTAATGACCGAAATCACTCACCTCAACCCCAAACCCGGCAATGCCTGGGGCGGCAATATTCTGGAAAAATCGATGGCTACCATTGTGCCCGACTTTATTCTGGAAAACGACGAAGGTCAGCTCAGCGTGACGCTCAACAACAGCAATATTCCCGAGTTGCGTGTCAACAGCACCTACAACGATATGTTCCAGGATTATGCTGCGAGCAAACAAAATCAAAGTCGCGAAATGAAAGACGCAGTGATGTTTGTAAAGCAGAAAATCGACTCGGCCCGCTGGTTTATCGATGCCATCAAACAACGTCAGCAAACCTTGCTCACTACCATGATGGCCATCGTGGAATTTCAGGAAGAGTTCTTTATCGAAGGAGACGACACTTACCTGAAACCAATGATCTTGAAAGACATTGCCGACCTGACCGGTTATGATATCTCGACGATTTCGCGCGTGAGCAACAGTAAATATATCCAAACCGAATTTGGCATTTACCCTGTAAAATATTTCTTCTCCGAATCGATGACCAACGACTCGGGCGAAGAGGTGTCGACCCGCGAGATAAAAAAGATATTGCAGGACTGCATCGACAACGAAGATAAACGCAAACCGCTAAACGACGAAGCTCTGGCCGATGTGCTGAAAACCAAAGGTTACATCGTAGCCCGCCGCACCGTAGCCAAATACCGCGAACAACTCAACATCCCTGTGGCTCGTATGCGCAAGGAAATATAAGAGGGGGTTAACGATTAGTGGTTAATGATTAGTGGTTAGTGGTTAGTGATAAAATTCCTGGCTCTTGATTCTTGGTTCTTGGCTCTAAAAAATTCAACCAAATGAAACGTTTTCACGAAATAATATCGCTGATATTTCAGCCTTTACTGATGCCAACGTATGCAATGGCGATGTTGATCAACACCGATATTTTTTCGGTACAACCGTCCAAATGGCAATTGGTGGCAATGATTGGCACCTTTCTTTTTACAGGCATCTTACCGGCTGTTCCCATCTTTATGCTGATACGCAAAGGCGAAGTGCAGGATTTGTTTATGTCCAAAAGAGAAGAACGTACCATGCCCTACCTGTTTTCGTTTCTGGCCTATGTGTTTTGGGCAGTATTTCTGTGGCGCACGCTGCGTTTCGACTATCTGGGCTGCACATTTATCGTAGCAATGGCCATGGGGTCGGCCTTATCAATCGGTATCATCACCTTTATCAATCTCCGCTGGAAAATAAGTGCGCATACATCCGGCATGGGAGGCATCACGGCAGCTGTTTTTGGCGTTTGCTACCGAATGGGCATCAACCCGATATGGATATTCATGCTGGCACTGGTTGTTTCGGCTGTTGTAGCCCTGGCTCGCATCGAACTGAAAGCCCATACCCCCGCTCAGGCACTGGCCGGTTTCGTACTCGGATTTTTATTGGTATTTTTGCCCGCTATTTTCTTCTGAGTCTTTCCATTTCCGGAAATAATCAATCGATAAAATACATATATACTATAACAAACCGTCTTCCCGGCTCCCCAATCAGGAAGCTGAGGATGGCGAACTAAAACAATCAACCAAAAATGATTACACAAGACCAACTGAAAGATCTGTTGGAACGCGGGACCGCGTTGAGGAGGTACCTTTGACGTCGATGCAAAGACCATCCAAATTGAAGAAGAAGAACTAAGAACCCATGCACCCGGATTTTGGGACGACGCCAAAGAGGCCGAAGCCCAAATGCGTAAAATCAAAGACCTGAAGCGTTGGGTAGAAGGCTATGACAGTGTAAAAACGGCTACCGAAGAGCTACAACTGGCTTTCGACTTTTACAAAGAAGAGGCCGTGACCGAAGAAGAAGTAGATGCGGCTTACGCACATGCTTTGGAGGAAATTGAAACCCTGGAAATGAAAAACATGCTCTCGAAAGAAGAAGATCAGTTGGGAGCTGTGATCAAAATTGTGGCCGGTGCCGGTGGTACCGAAGCGCAGGACTGGGCTTCGATGCTGTTCCGCATGTACCAACGCTGGTGCGAACGTCAGGGATACAAATGCGAAATCACCAACCTACAGGATGGCGACGAAGCAGGTATCAAAACCGTGACCATGCAGATAGAAGGCGATATGGCCTACGGATACCTGAAAAGCGAAAACGGTGTTCACCGCCTGGTGCGCGTGTCGCCTTTCAATGCGCAGGGTAAACGTATGACTTCGTTCTCGTCGGTGTACGTGGTACCATTGGTCGACGATACCATCGAAATTGAAGTTAACCCCGGAATGCTTTCGTGGGATACGTTCCGCTCGTCGGGTGCCGGTGGACAGAACGTAAATAAGGTAGAAACCGGAGTACGTTTGCACTATAAGTTCATGAACCCGGTGACCAATCAGATGGACGAAATTGTGATCGAAAATACCGAAAGCCGCTCGCAGTTTGGCAATAAAGACAACGCCATCCGCTTGCTGAAATCGCAACTGTACGAGCTGGAGCTTGAAAAACGCCGCGCCGCATCGGCAGCCGTCGAAGCCGGTAAAAAGAAAATCGAATGGGGCTCGCAAATCCGCAGCTACGTGTTCGACGACCGCCGCGTGAAAGACCACCGTACCAACTACCAAACTTCCAACGTGAACGCGGTAATGGACGGCGATATCGATGCATTTATCAAAGCCTATTTGATGGAATTTGCGGAATAAAACCGAACAGATTATATCCTGTGTAGAGACAAGGCATGCCTTGTCTCTACTTGTATACATGCCTTGTCTCTACCCCCCGAAAAAAATTATTGCGTCAAATGCACTAAACGCAATCATGCAGTTTGCACAATTGCCTCGTATACATAAACCGCAATTGTACAAACTGTATAATTGCCTCGTCAATTCATTTCGCAATAAAAAAAATTTTATAATTGCCATTTAGTAATAAACAGCAATATTCTTTCTTTGGGAAATTGCCTTGCAGCTATACGTGGCAATAGTAAACTATTTTCCAATTGCCTTTTATTGATGTGTGGAAATAAAAAAAGATTTTTATTGCTGGGAAATTCGAAGAAATAGTGTAATTTCGAGCCTGTTACACCCTCAATCTGTGCGTATGGTCACTACTTTCAAACAATATCGGCCGGCGGATATCTTTCTGAACCTGAAAGAGCCGGAAAGTCTCGAAGCGGAGAACCTCTACGAATCGCCTACCACGGGTTTTTGCCCTACGGGATGCGTTTTTCTGGATACATTGGTACAAAACCTCCACCAACGGGGCTTGCACAATGGTAAATACCACGCAAAGCTGCTGGGGGTAACGCAAACCGATATGTCGGTGACGGTGTACACCCTTACGGGGATGAAATACTCCGAATTTGCCGAAGCATACATCCTGCTGATGGCCATCGAGCTGTACAAAACGAAGAAGAAACACGACCTGGCCAGTTCCAAAAGGCTGGGATTTGGCAGCTACTCGGGCTATTACCGGTTTATGGTGCGCAATAAGCGGTTTTGACGAAAGTAGACATTTCTGATACGTATGCTAAGGTGGATTTGATTAAGCAT
>JBJOOU010000092.1:0-3680 GCA_046051105.1 Bacteroidota bacterium | reverse complement strand
CATGATTTCAGTAAAAACATCCGGATTCTGAGCCACTTTGTGGACTACAACGGTTCCTACACCTCCGGCACCGATAATCAATACTTTTCCCATTTCTGTTTTTATAATTTTAATTTTAGTATTTATTCTGATCTTTAAGGAAAAAAGTCATACATCTTACTTCTGTGTAAAAAGCGGATAAGTTCAATCGTATTGTTTTCAAACACGAAACCTAAGCGATAGTCACCAATTCTTATCCTGAAACAATTCTTACTTCCTGCCAGTTTCTTACAATTGGGGATATCTGACAGCTTCTTCCTCTCCTGTATATCTTCGATACAGTCAGCTATTGCATTCAAAATCTTTTTATCCGAAATCTTCTTTATATCCTTTTCAAAAGATTTATCAACAAGCAATCTCATTTCCGAAGATTTTGAATGAAACTTTCTGTATCAACGTATTTCTTCGTTCTTCCTTTTTTAATGGCATTCAACATGCTAAGATCCTCCTTTTCTGATTCTGAGAGTATCTTTGCTTTCAATCCCATTTTCTTTGCAATTTCGGCTATCAATTTGATATCTCCTGCCGATTCACCATTCAAAACTAATGTTTGCATATATGCTATTTATTTTAGTTGAGAGTTTATGAGTTGAAAAAATTATTAGCCTGCAAAAGTACGATTTTTTGAGGAAACCTGAAAACGATTTGCATGAAGATACAATTCTATCTCTCACTTTTAAAGGCTACAAACAAAAAAATCCGTGCAAAAAATTTATTGCACGGACTTTCTGATGAAGAATGAGTTTTTATTTCTGATAAACCGTTGGATCAAAGCCTTCCAGCGCCTCTTTGCGTTCGGTGCAGGTGCCACAGGTATCGCAATGTACTTCCTGCCCGTTGTAGCAGGAATATGTATTCTCAAAAGGCACATTTATATCCTTACCTAACAGAGCGATTTCGCGTTTGCTCAGGTTGGTGAAAGGAGCCAAAATCTCAGTATTGGTGTATGTTCCAAAACGGATGGCATCATTCATGGCCTGGATGAAATTTTCACGACAATCGGGGTAAATCGCATGATCACCGGCATGGTTGGAGATCAGCAGGTATTTACAATCAATGCTTTCGGCCAGCCCTCCGGCAATGCTCAGCATTATGCCATTGCGGAAAGGCACCACGGTCTTTTTCATGCTTTCGTCTTCGTAATGTCCGTCGGGAATTTCGCCCCCCGATTGCAACAGATTGGACACAAAGCCCATTTTATTCAAATCCATTTCTATTACGCGATGCTCGATACCTAATGCGGCACAATTGCGGGCAGCAAACGGGATTTCGCGGGCATTATGTTTCGATCCGTAGTTGAACGACACAGCCAAACGTATGCGATCGGCGTATTTGTACAGCGCCACTGTGCTGTCCATGCCACCGGAATATAATATTACAATATCTTTCATCAAACTTAGTTCTAAAAAAGAGGAATATCTTTAAATTTATTTCGGCGGCAAAGATAGCTATAATTGAACAAACTGACATAAGGATAATTTTTGTATTTTTGCAACGCTTTTCAAACACCAATAATTTTATTTTCCCTTTAGGGATTAGGGTTTTATGACTAAACAATTACCCGCAGAATGGGCTGAGCAAGCCTTTGTGCAACTTACCTGGCCACACGCCGACACCGACTGGGCCTACATGCTCGACGAAGTAAACGAATGTTTTGTAAACATCGCCAAAGCCATTTTAAAATTCGAGAAACTGCTCATCGTTTGTGTGGACACGGAAGAAGTAGAAGGCTTTTTCGATGAAGAGGAACTGGCAAATATCACCTTTGCCGAAATGCCCACCAACGACACCTGGGCCCGCGATCATGGCGGAATTACCGTTTTCGAAGACGGGAAACCTGTTGTTTATGATTTCACCTTCAATGGCTGGGGAATGAAATTCGCAGCCAACCACGACAATCTGATTACCCGCAAACTGTACATGGCCGGCATTTTTGGCGATTATGCACACAAAAATTGCTTCGATTTCATACTGGAAGGTGGCAGCATCGAATCGGACGGAAAAGGTACCATCCTGACTACCGCCGAATGCCTGCTGTCCGACAATCGCAACCATCTTTCGGAAGATGATGTGAACGAAGAACTGAAAGAATTTTTCGGAGCCAAACAAGTACTCTGGTTGGAAAGCGGGTATCTGGCTGGTGACGATACCGATAGCCATGTAGATACGCTGGCGCGCCTTTGTCCTGACGACACCATTGCCTATGTAAAATGCGAAGACGAAGAAGATGAGCATTACGACGCATTGTATGAGATGGAGCAGGAATTGCAGGCCTTCAAAACACTGGAAGGAAAACCGTTCCGGCTGATTGCACTGCCCATGGCCGACGCTGCTTATGACGAAGACGGTGAGCGCATTCCGGCAACTTACGCCAACTTCCTAATCATCAACGGTGCTGTTTTGGTGCCAACATATAATACTGCCAAAGATCAACTTGCTTTGGATCAAATCCAAAAAGCATTTCCCGATCATGAAATTATCGGAATTGATTGTCAGGCATTGATCAAACAGCACGGATCACTGCATTGCGTGACGATGCAATATCCAAGACCCCTAACCCCTAAAGGGGAATAAGAGTCTTATTTGTGAGAAAATAAAAAACATAAAAAACTAACTAAGTTCCACTCCGTCAGCTGACGGAAGGTTTGGAGGGGTCATGAAAATCGCTTTAATACAACAATCCAACACAGCCGACCGCGCAACCAATGTGGCGAAGCTGGAAAATAATATACGCAGCTGTGCTGCACAGGGTGCGGAACTCATCGTTTTGCAGGAATTACACAACGGACTTTATTTCTGTCAAACCGAAGACACCACCGTTTTTGAGCAAGCAGAGCCCATTCCGGGTCCATCCACCGATTCGTTTGGAAAGCTGGCCAAAGAACTGGGCGTGGTGATTGTGCTGTCGTTGTTCGAAAAACGGGCAGCGGGACTGTATCACAACACCGCCGTGGTGCTCGAAAAAGACGGAACCATCGCGGGCAAATACCGCAAAATGCATATTCCGGACGATCCGGCGTATTACGAAAAATTCTACTTCACACCCGGCGATTTAGGCTTTACACCGATACAGACTTCTGTAGGGAAACTGGGCGTATTGGTTTGCTGGGATCAGTGGTACCCCGAAGCAGCCCGACTGATGGCCATGGCGGGAGCTGAGTTATTGATTTACCCTACGGCTATTGGCTGGGAAAGTACCGACGCCGAAGAAGAAAAAATGCGCCAAACGAATGCTTGGATCACCGTGCAGCGCGGACATGCAGTGGCTAATGGACTTCACGTACTGTCGTGCAACCGCACCGGTTACGAAGCCGATCCATCGGGAGTTACCAACGGTATTCAGTTCTGGGGAAATAGCTTTGTTGCCGGACCTCAAGGGGAGTTTTTGGCACAGGCAAGCAACGACAAAGAAGAAAACCTGGTACTGGATATCGACCTGAAACGCTCAGAAAACGTGCGGCGTTGGTGGCCTTTCTTCCGCGATCGCCGCATTGATGAGTTTGGCGACATCACCAAGCGCTGGAGAGACTAAGATAGTTGATAGTTGATAGTTGATAGTTGATAGTTGATAGTTGATAGTTGATAGTTGATAGTTGATAGTTGATAGTTGATAGTTGATAGTTGATAGTTGATAGTTGATA
>JBJOOU010000091.1:0-3403 GCA_046051105.1 Bacteroidota bacterium | reverse complement strand
ATGATTTTAGAAAGTGTGGATGGTAAATTGAATTGTAATGGATGGAAATGTTTGTTTTATAGTTTTAGATGAATTGTGGTGCAAGTAAGTTCGAGAATTGGGAGATCGGTTGGGGACGGCTACAAGGTTATATCCTTTATTTGTAGATATATTGATTTCAATAGCTGAATTATTCTTAATAAAGATTATAGGGATGATGTATCGTCTTTGGTGATTGATACTGGTATAGTGAGGGGTGCTGAATTATTTTTTGTCAATCAAGCTGCGGAGTCGATCGTACATCGGTTTTTCTATCAATAGATAAATCAAAATTGAAACGACCCACAGTAAAGTGAAATTGCGGTCGGGCATCATGATGAGTTTGCTGATGCGCAGGTTGACGTAGCTGATGTGGATCAGGTAGAAGGCAAACGAAGCATTGCCCAGCAATACCAATATTCGGGACGAGAAAAAGCGTTTTAGCCAGCTCTCTTCGGTCATTAATCCGGCAATGGCGATGACAATGGCCACGGGAAGGATGATGTTGTGGAGAATCATTCCACCAGCGTTTTCGGTGCCGCTCACATAGATGTTTTTCTGGAAACATCCGATGAGGTAGGTGAGGGCTACGATTCCTGTAAATCCGTAGAGCGTTTTATGTTTCAGTCTGTCAATGACCTTGGCCTGATCGGTTTTGAGCCAATAGACCAGCGTCATGCCTGCAAAAAACTGGAAACTGCGTCCGGCAAACGTGCTGTTGACCACAAACTCAGTTGGGTAGAAGTAGTGGGTAGGATTTCCGTCGATCGCCTTCCATCCGTAGCCTATCCCTAAAGTCAGAATAAACAGCAGCAATAAGGCAGAGAGCAGCCAGGCTGTGTTTTTGCGCAAAAGTCCGTACAGAAACGGAGCGATCAGGTAAAAACTCATCTCTACGTTGAGCGACCAGGCCTGTGCAATGCCCTGTAGGTTGGTTTTGCCCGAAAAAGCATGTACCAGCGAGAAGGTTTTCCAGTTGAAAGCCCCTTTGCCATAGTGTGCATCGAGGTAAAAGGCCGTGAGGATGATCCAATACACCGGCATGATGCGAATAATGCGAATCAGGAAGTATCGGCAATAGCTTTTGATGCCGTCAAGCGGCTTGTCGGCGTATGAATAAGCAATCAGAAACCCACTCAGCACAAAAAATAAGGCTACGCCCACATGAAATTCGTTGATCAGTCGCAACAGCTCGGGGTGAATATCGTGCCGCCAGTATTTGCGGTTGTGATACACAAATACCAGGCTGGCTGCCAGAAACCGAAATCCCGTCAGTGCGTTGAAATAATTGCTTTTGGTAGTTTGTGTCATCTGTTGTGGCTGATGCTGGCTGTAATCGAAATGGCATTAAAACTAAAAAAGGCATAAAGCTTATTCAGCTGTATGCCTTTTTGTGACCCAGGTGGGGGTCGAACCCACGACCCACAGATTAAGAGTCTGTTGCTCTACCAACTGAGCTACTAAGTCATGCGTTTACTTTCGTAAAGCGATTGCAAAGGTAATGAAAATTTCAAATTCACATCATTGTAATGCTTAAAAATTAGCGTGAAATTGATGAAGATTTTGAAACTGTCAGAATTACAATAATTTGGGATGAATCATTTTTAGGCTGTTTGCCTGTGAGGTCTACTCTTCTTCCTTTTTGGGTTCGGGCTTGCAACACACCACTGTGATGTGGAAACAGGACTGGTGACGCTCGCGTACGGCCAGTAGTTTGCACTCTTTGCGCATCTCCACCAGTACTTTGGTCATGGCCTGAATGGCCTCCCAGCTCGATTCAAGTGTGTCGGTCTTGGTGTTGTAAAAGTTTTTGTACGAAATATCCACCGTTGTACCATACAGGTGGCACGACAGGCTTTTGGTGGCGTTGCCGTTGCGGTGGCTGAGTTTGGTTTGCGTTTCTTCCGTTCTCAATAAAGAAGTGATGCGGTATTTGAAATTCTTGTATTTCCGTTCCTGACATTCTTTCTGAAACCGATAGCCAATTTCGTTGAGCATATCCACCGCCTCGGGTATGAGGTAGGGGAGGGAGTGCGTCAGCGATTTCATTTGATAAAACCGGTTTTCGGTCACTTTAATCAGGGTGTACTGTTGCTCCAGTTCGGCAATGCGGTTTTTGAAGTCTGTTGAGTCGGTAAAAGGTTTTTTTAGTCCATTGGCCTGTGCGTGCACAATTTGCAGGTCATTCAAATCATTCAGTTTGTCTTTGGGTTCAATCGGTGCGCTGGCGTTATGGATGTGGTCACATTCGGTGTATCGGTGCGATACTTCTTTTTCAGGTTTTATCGCCTGTTTATGATGAATAAATAAAACTGCGAAAATAATTGCAAAGCCTACGCCAATGGCTGAATATATGATGATATGTCTGGAGGATTTATGTTGGTAGTTGGGTCTATTCATAAACATTGTTATTGTTTGCTGCAAAGATAAAATTTTCGGTCACCTGTGCCAAGCCATTTTGGATTGAGTTATCAACAATCTGCGAATTTAAGCATTGTGTTTATTTTCGTTTAATGCTGTACAATAGTTCATAAAATGGAACATATTTTCTTCTGAATATGAAAACAAATGGTTAACTTTGCGCCTCTAAATCTAAAAATGTTATTTCAATGAAACCAACTCTATTTGTATTGGCAGCGGGAATGGGAAGTCGTTATGGTGGGTTAAAACAGCTTGACGGACTTGGCCCTAACGGCGAGACCATTATGGATTACTCAATTTACGATGCTATCCGCGCAGGATTCGGTAAAATCGTTTTCGTTATTCGCGAAAGCTTCGCTAAAGATTTTCAGGCAGTAGTAATTGATAAATTCAAAGATCTTATTGAAACTGCAGTTGTATTTCAGGATATCACAAATGTGCCTGAAGGATTCAGCTACAACCCTGATCGTGAGAAACCATGGGGAACCAACCATGCTGTACTGATGGGCAAAGACGTGATCAAAGAACCGTTTGCAGTAATCAATGCAGATGATTTCTACGGACAAGAATCATTTAAGATATTGGCCGACTTCCTTACCAGCGTATCGGGCAAGCAAAACGAATACTGCATGGTAGGCTACCGCGTAGGTAATACCCTTTCGGAAAGTGGTGCTGTAAGTCGTGGCGTTTGTGTGGTGGACGAAAATCAGCTGTTGCAAAACGTGGTGGAACGTACTCATATCGAAGAAAAAGGTGGTTCTATTATTTATCTGGATGAAAAAGGCGAAGAAGTGGCCATTGCTTCTACTACACCTGTTTCGATGAATATGTGGGGTTTCACACCTGATTATTTTGATTATTCAATGGAATTTTTCAAACAATTTTTGACTGAAAACGGTGATAAACTGAAATCAGAATTCTATATTCCATTGGCAGTGAATAATCTGATTGTTGAAGGAAAAGC